>JAHLFD010000266.1:0-8120 GCA_018883975.1 Candidatus Niameybacter stercoravium | reverse complement strand
CCATGTGTATGTCTATCAAAGTATGCAATAGAAAGTTGTTGCATCTTATTAAATAAATCTGTACGAATATCTTGAATCGTACTTTGTGCAACACGTACCATAAGACGTGAATAAACATAAGCACTTGCTGCTCCTGCAAGGTAGATACTTCCGAGTATCACTAGCATTTTAAGAAGTCCTGCAAAATCTCCAAGCAAGATATAGTCATTAATAATAATCTTTAAGAAATAAGTACCAGCTACCATAGAAAATGAGCTGACTACAATAAAACATGCTACAAGCACAAGTATTAATTTATATTTACCTAGGTAGCCAGCTAGCTTACCAAGGGTTTGTTTCATATTGTTAGTTTTCTTCATTTGCTGTTCCTTACTCACTAAAACCAGCTCCTTCCTGTTGAGAATTGTATACATCGCGGTAGATCTCACTATGAATCATCAATTCATCATGGGTACCTACTGCACAAATCTTCCCATCATCTAATACAATAATTTGATCTGCTTCGCAAATTGAGTTAACCCTTTGTGCAATAATAATTTTAGTTGTTCCTTTTAGATTCTTACCAAAGGCTGCTCTAATTTTAGCATCTGTTGCAGTATCCACGGCACTTGTACTATCATCTAATATAAGTACTTTAGGTTCTTTTAAAAGTGCCCTTGCAATACATAATCTTTGCTTTTGTCCACCAGATACATTGACCCCACCTTGGCCAAGGTCCATCTCAAGACCTCCAGGTAGTCTGCTAATAAACTCATTAGCACAAGAAGCTTCACATACCTTATCAATTTGCTCGTCCGTAGCATTTTCATTCCCCCATTTAAGGTTCTCTCTAATACTACCAGAAAATAGAGTGTTTTTTTGAAGTACCATAGCTACAGCATTACGAAGTGTTTCTAATTCATAATCTTTTACATTAACGCCTCCTACTAATACTTCTCCTTGGGTTACGTCATATAATCTTGGAATAAGCTGTACAAGACTTGTTTTTCCTGACCCTGTCCCACCTATTATTCCTATTGTTTGACCTGCCTTAATCTTAAGATTAATATTTTCTAAATTATTTTGGTCACCATCTTCTTCATACTTAAAGCTTACATTTCTAAATTCAATCTCACCATCTTTAACTTCTAAAACAGGAGATACTTCTGGGTCCTTAATATCTACTACTTCTTCTAATACCTCAATAATACGTGCTATTGATGCAATTGAACGTGAAATCATCATAAGTGCCATAGCTAACATCATTAAAGAAATTAAAATTTGATTAGAGTACACAACAAAACTTGTAAGATTCCCAATAGTAAGCTCTCCTCTATAGACGAAATGCCCACCATTCCATAAAATAACAATAATACTTGCAAACATTACAAGTTGCATTACCGGCATACTAAATACAACAATGCTAAATGCACCCTCTGATGCCATTCTTAATTGGTCATTACTCTTTTTAAATTTTTCTTTTTCTTTCTTTGCTCTAACAAATGCTTTAACCACACGAATACCTACTAAGTTTTCTTGAACAGTAGTATTCATTTGGTCAATACGTTTTTGCATCATTTCAAACTTAGGTTTTACTTTCATAATAATAAAACCTATAGCACAAATTAATGCCGGCATTGAAACAAGGAAAATTAATGCTAATTTAGGACTAATGAGCGTTGCTAAAATACATGCACAAATAAGCATCATTGGCGCACGAACTAATAATTTAATTCCCATTGTTACAGCATTTTGTACTGCTGTAATATCTGTTGTTAAACGTGTAATTAAAGAAGCTGTACTAAACTTCTCAATATTTTTAAATGAATAAGTCTGTATTTTTCTATATTCCGCTTCACGAAGCTCCGCTCCTAATCCTTGCCCAGCAATAGCTGCATACTTAGAAAGTGCTAATCCAAAGCTTAATGAAATAAGTGCCATTACGACCATAAGTATACCCATCATTACTGTATAACTCATATCTCCTGTACTAATTCCAACGTCTACAATACGAGCCATTACTAATGGAATTAATAACTCAAATACCGCTTCTAATGCTGCAAACATGACAGCTAGACCTAGTGCCTTTTTATATTTACCCATATACGGTATAAGTTTTTTAATCATTCTAGTCACCCCTCTTGTTGTTTTAATTCTGTCTATATACCGGTATAACAACTATATAGCAAGCTATCTATTCACTGATAATTATCTATTTTATGCTCTTAAGCACTTTATTTAACAGTGTCACCAGTTCCTTACGTTCTTCCTGGTTTAATCCTTTTGTTAAATAGCCTTCTATCTTATTAGGAACAATACTTAAAGTTTCAAGTACAACTTCTTCACCTTTTTGTGTAAGTACTAGGCATTTAAAACGACCATCTTCTTTTGCTGGAAAACGGTTTATCATCTTCTTGCTTTCTAGACGTTTTACAATGCCTGCCACAGTTGGATTGGACAACCTTAGATAGTGTTCAATATCTTTTTGATACACAGGTCCTTGATTTTTTGAAAAATATAAATAAACGAGAATTTCCTGCTGTACTGCTGTTATATCATACTTTTCTAATTCCTTATTAATTTCATTAACAATAGTCTTATCAATACATTTAATTAAGAACCCTATATGTTGATGATGATCTGTACATTTCACTTTTTTATCCTCCAAATATATAGCATGCTATATATTTTATCTTGTTTTTCTTATTTGTCAACTTCCTTCCTTTTACCATAAATTTTTTCCCGTCTCTTAAAAAGTAAAAAGTTACAATCTCTTTCTATCTATTATAATTTATTATGTAAACATAGCCTAAATTTAAGGATTTATTCCATAATAAAACACACTAAAAATTCCTTTATAAAATGAAATTTTTTAGTGTGTTTTTAGTTTATATTTATTTTAAATTCACCCCTCACCTATATTGCCAAGCTAGCTTTGCAATAACAGGATAGTGATCAGATGGGAAGTGCTCATTGATTCTATCACGGCATATTTTTACCTCTTGAATATCTAGGTCAGGGCTTACAAAAATATAATCGATAGGTTTCCCTTGTACGGTTCCCTTAAATCCATGGTAACTTCGGCCTATAGGTCCATCTTTTAAATCTTGTCTGACTGTATAGAGATTTATAAGAGATATCCTCTTTTCAGCATCTCTTTCTTGATCCCATCTACGGAATGTTCTACTTGTAGGGGTTGCATTAAAGTCCCCCATAAAAAGGATAGAATCAGAATTCTTCATATACTGCTCATAGATTTTATTTGTAATCAGTTTGAGACTATTAATTCTGGACCAATAACTCATATGATCAAGATGGGTGTTAAAAATACTTAGCCTTTGCTCCTTATTCTCTTTAAAAGATAAATTACATGTTGTACAAATACGAGGAAATGCTGCGAGCCAAGCGCGACTTGGCCTCTCTGGTGTACTAGAAAGCCAAAATGTATGCTCCTCATTTAAAATAAATTTATCCTTTAAATAAAAAATAGCTGTATATTCTCCTTTATCGCCACCATTTCTTCCCATGCCTACATAATCATATTCTGGAAGCATACGCTGCATATCTTGAAGTGCCTTTCTTGTTAGCTCTTGTGTTCCTATAATATCTGGTTTATATTCTTTTATAATTTTTTCAATACGAACAGCTCTATATAGCCATTTATTCATACCAAAAGATAAATAATTGCGCTTCATATTAAAACTCATTACTTTAAGAGAGATGGACTTGTTCATCATCTTCTCCTCCATTCACTGTTACTTACTTATAGTATTCATTATACAATAAAAATCTACATATATTCTACATATTTCAAGCATCCATGAATTGTTAAAATAAAATCCCTAGGAAATATATACTTCCTAGGGATTTTTATTTTTATAAAGCTTCAATAGATTTTAAAATCACATTGGCTACTTCATTACTTTTTGCCTTTAAAATAACAAATGTATTTGCTTCGTGACTTTCATAATCAGCTACTGTACGACCTCGCGTCTCACCCACTAAGTCTACACTTACTTTTGCCTGTTTACCTTCAAAGAGGTTTTCATCAATAAGATAAGCCATAGCACATGGGTCATGCATCACACAGCCTGTTGCTCCAAAAGCAGGGCTTCCTTTAATGTAGAAATCCATAAGCTCTGCAAAAACTCTTCCTGCATCGCTATGATTTCTAAGATATTCATAGTCCTCTTTTGGAATCTCAACTTGTTCTGTTACATCTAGACCACACATTACAATTGGAAGTCCTGAACTAAATACAATTTGTGCTGCTTCTGGGTCGACGTAAATATTAAACTCTGCATATGGTGTAATATTCCCGTGACAGATTCCTCCACCCATTAGAGAAATTCTCTCTATTTTGTGTAAATATTGCGGATAAGCTTTAATAAGAAGGGCTACATTTGTAAGGGGCCCAAGCGCTAAAATCGTTACTTTCTCTTTAGCATCTCTTAAAATGTCTGCCATAAGTTCTACTGCACTTTTATCAGAATCCTTAGAAGTTGTCTCAACTTCTAAAGTTGGGCCATCCATCCCGCTATCACCATGGAACTCTGCTGAAATAATTGGTGCATTAATAAGAGGTGTTTCTGGTCCTTTCGCCACTTCTACCTCTGACTTAACTACAGATAAAATGTAGTGTGCATTTTTTGTTATCTTTTCTAAAGTATTGTTTCCACATACTGTTGTTACAGCACGCAGGTTATATTGATCACTATGTGCAAGAGCCATAAAAATGGCTGTTGCATCATCATGCCCTGGATCACAGTCTATTATTAAATCTTTTCTCATATTTTAGGCTCCTTTTGATTTTCTTTTCTTTTTGCGATTTTCAGAAAGCGCATAAGCTAAAAGCCCTAGTAGCGTTACAACGTATGGTAAAATACGTAAAAGTTCTGATGGAATGCCTACTGTACCTAATGCATTGGCTGTAGCATCAGCTGCCCCAAATAGAAGGGACGTAATAGTTGTTCCTATAGTTGAACTTTGACCCATAGCTTCTGCTGCAATAGCAATCCATCCGCGTCCAGCCACCATATCTCTTGCAAACCATGATACATACCCCATAGACATAAAGGCACCACCAAGACCTGCAAGCGCACCACTTAAAAGAAGTGCAACAGTCTTTGTACGCATAACGTTGATCCCTACTGAATCTGCAGCATTAGGATTTTCTCCTACAGCTTTTAAACGGTAACCAAAAGCTGTCTTTTTAAACATTAAATAAATTACAACCACCGCTAAAGCTGCCATATAAGTTAAAATATTATGCCCTGATAAGATAGCACCTAATACAGGAATATCTTTTAAAATTGGAATATGAATAGTTGGTAATACTTTACTTGCAAGAGCTGCTGAAGTTCCTTTATCATCTGCAAAAAGATAAAGGAAGAAAACTGTCCCGCCACTTGCGAATAAGTTGAGGGCGATCCCTCCAAGAATTACATTTGTTTTATAGTAAAGTGTAAAGAATGCTAATACGCCTGCAAAAGCTACACTCGAAAGTACTGCTGCTATAAGGCCAAGCCATGCACTTCCTGTAAAGGCACTTACAATAACCCCTACAAGTGCTGCAATCAGCATGAGCCCCTCTAAAGCAATATTGGCAATCCCTGCTGTATTAGCAATCACTGCACCTAAGGCTGCAAATAAAATAGGAGTTGTTACCCTAATAATGGAGTAAGCAAATTCTGATGTAAATAGTAAATCCATAATCTCACTCATTTATTTTGCCTCCTTTAAAATCATTTTTTGTTTATAACGTGCAAGAAATCTCTCTGCCGAAATAAAGAGGATGATAACCCCTTGCAAAATACCAATCATTTCTGCTGGTACATCTGAAAGTCTCGCTACCAGGTCAGCACCTACTCTAATATAAGCTAAGAAAAGTGCTGCGCCAATAACACCAATTGGATTATTACGTGCTAACATAGCAACAAGTGCACCATCAAATCCATAACCAGGAAGCACAGTCCATTCAAATCTTTTATGCATCCCAATTGTCTCAATAGCACCACCCATACCAGCAATAATGCCTGATAAAAGGTGAGCAATCATAATAACTTTAAAAGTATTAATACCTGAGTATTTCGCAAACTCAGCATTAAGTCCTGTCATACGGATTTCATAACCCCACTTAGTCTTATATAAAATCACATAAACAACTGCTACTGTCACTAAAGCAATAATAAGACCAAAGTGAATACGTGTTCCTGGAATAATACGTGGTAAGAGTGCTGATTCTTGCATCTCATAAGATACAACTGACATAGCATTAATATCTCTTAACTTATAGTTAAGGAAATAAAGCCCTATACCAAATACAATATTGTTAAGCATAAGGGAAGTTACAAGTTCACTTGCATTCCATTTTGCTTTCATCACACCTGGAATAAAAGCAACCACTGCCCCTACCATGGCACCTGCCATAATAACTACAAGCTGATGGAAAATAGTTGGCATTGGTACAAAGATTGCTACTGCTGCTGATACCGCACCACTAATGTAGAAAATCCCTTCACTTCCTAGGTTAAATAAAGAAGCTTGGAAAACAACTGACATAGCAAGACCTGAAAAGATAAGTGGTATTGCCATTTCTATAATATTTCCTATGTATCTTTTGTTAGATAATGGTCCCAGTACGAATGTTCTAAGCGCTTCTAACGGCTGATCACTAATAAGGAGAATCATACCGAATGCAAGTACAATCGCAATGAATACAGATACTAAGGTACGAATGAAGTTAAATCTCTGTTCTCTATTCACTTAAAGCCCCCCTGATTCTAGTCTGATCATGTTTATTAATCCCTAACATACATAATCCCAGTTCATGTTCTGTTACATCTTTTGTATCTTCAAAGTAAGCTGTAATCTCACCATTGTACATAACAAGTAATGAGTCAGACAGCTCCATAAGTTCGTTAAGGTCAGCTGACATAAGAAGTACAGCACATCCTGCATCACGTAATTCAATAAGTTTTTCATGAATAATTTGTGCCGCACCAATATCTACGCCACGTGTTGGTTGTTCAGCAATAAGGACTTCTGGGTTAATATCACACTCACGTGCAACAACAACCTTTTGCATATTACCACCTGATAGCATGGCAATTTTTTGGCTGTAGCCAAAGCATCTTACTTTATAGTCAGTAATAGCTTTTTCTGCTAAACGAATAGCTTCTTTATGGTTGAAGAAAATCCCTTTGTAGAATTTCTTATGGTCATAAATATTAGAAACATAATTATCTTTAATAGAACCTTCTTTAGCCGTTCCTTGTCTTAAGCGGTCCTCTGGTATGTAGCCAAAACCTGTATCTCTTAACTTCTTAACTGTTAAATTTTTTATATTTTGACCATTGATTTCTACACTGCCACCTTCAATATTCTTCTGACGTGTAAGAATCTCAATTAATTCTGCTTGTCCATTTCCTTCAACTCCCGCAATACCTAAAATGCAGCCACCACGTACATTGAAGTTAATATCCTTAAGTACTGGCACTTCACTCTCACCTTGATAATGAAGTCCTTTAACTTTCATTTTAGCTGGTCCTAATTTCATAGGCTTTTTATCATATTTAATAACCACATCACGGCCTACAATCTTATTACTAATTTCCATTTCTGAAACAGTATTTGTATCAAATACAC
The DNA here is from genome assembly GCA_018883975.1 of Candidatus Niameybacter stercoravium. Lineage (GTDB taxonomy): Bacteria > Bacillota > Clostridia > Lachnospirales > Cellulosilyticaceae > Zhenhengia > Zhenhengia stercoravium. The sequence goes on along the minus strand of JAHLFD010000266.1, from coordinate 494 downwards.
CTTCCCATTTCCCTGCTCTCATAACAGTAATACGATCAGAAATAGCTTTAACCTCTCTTAACTTATGAGAGATAAAAACAATAGTATGTCCTTGTTCTTTAAGATTAATAAGCTCTTCAAAAAGAAGGTCTGTTTCTTGTGGTGTTAAAACTGCTGTTGGCTCATCTAAAATAAGGATTTTAGCTCCTCTAGCTAGTGCTTTTAAAATCTCAATTTTTTGTTTCATTCCTACTGAAATATCACTTACTTTTGCTGTAGCATCTACTTTTAAGTTATATTTCTCACTTAAATCATTAGTAAATTCTATAGCTTTCTTCTCATCTACAAAAAGCCCTTTCTTAGGTTCCATACCTAGCATAATATTTTGTGCTACAGTAAAAGACTCTACAAGCATAAAGTGCTGATGCACCATTCCGATTCCACTTGCAATAGCATCCTTTGAAGAGCTAAAATGCATTTCTTTGCCTCTTAAAAGAATTTTTCCTTCTGTCGGC
>JAHLFD010000265.1:0-10726 GCA_018883975.1 Candidatus Niameybacter stercoravium | reverse complement strand
GCTATCTTGTGTAAAACAAAAGGTGAGGTACATGAAGCCTATGAAGCTTTAAAAGACCAGTTAGAGTTAAGTATTTTATCTTCAGATGATACGATACTTGAAAAAGGTATTCTCATTATGCCAATTTATATGGCAAAAGGATTAGAATATGATGGTGTCGTTGTTTATGATGCAAACGCTGAGCATTATAAAGAAGCTTTTGATAAACAACTTTTATATATTGCGACCACAAGAGCGCTTCATAGACTTTCCTTTATTTATAAAGGCCAGATTAGTCCTTTCTTAGAAGAAGCTGTGAAGAAGGGAAGCGTTGACAAGGCATAGAGGATGCACTAATATACTACTTGAAAAACTTAATAACTGTTAGAGGTGCTATTTACTAGCTTAATAGGGAAACAGATGCAATTGCTGTACGGTCCCGCCGCTGTGATGAGGAGAAACGATGATAAACCACTTTCTTAAAAAAAGAAGGGAAGGGCATCGTTTTGATGATTCTAAGTCAGAAGACCTGCCTTTTAATAAAACACTATGAACTCTACGAGCGATGGAGGGTGTACGAAACATAACTGAAAAACAGTTATGTATTTTAGCGTACATTGAATCTCCCACTTTTAGTGGGAGATTTTTTTATAACTAAAAAAGGAGTTTGCCTATGGATACATATGTTGTAAAAGGTCAACAAATATTGAGATATGGATATACGACAGGAAGCTGTGCAGCAGCTAGCGTCAAGGCTGCTACTAGAATGCTTTTGATGAATGAAGAAGTGAGTGAGGTTAAGCTTACAACCCCTAAGGGGGTTACACTTTCATTAGAAGTGTGTGATATAGAGAGAAATCAGAACGTAGCCAGCTGCGCTGTTGTAAAAGATGCCGGAGATGACCCAGATGTAACACATGGTATGAAGATTTATGCAAGTGTCAGAAGGTGTAAGGGACAGGGGGTCCATATTGATGGAGGTATTGGTATTGGTAGAGTCACTATGAGAGGGTTAGCATGTCCTGTGGGGGGTGCTGCCATTAATCCTGCGCCTTACAAAATGATTGAAGAAGAAGTAAAAAAAGTATGTGATGAGGCAAGTTATAGTGGCGGGATAGAAGTTATTATTTATGCGCCAGAGGGTGAAGAAGTAGCTAAGAAGACTTTTAATCCTAGATTGGGTATAGTAGGAGGTATTTCTATATTAGGAACAAGTGGGATTGTAGAACCTATGAGTGAAGCGGCTCTTATTGATACCATAAAAGCTGAATTAGATGTGCAGTATGCAGCTGGTAAAAGACGTATTTTAATTTGTCCTGGTAATTATGGAGCGGACTTTGCAAGGGATAAGTTGGGGTTAGATTTAAATAAGGCTGTTAAATACAGTAATTATTTAGGTGAAGCTTTAGACTACATCGCTTATTTAGGCTTTGAAGAAGTTTTAGTTGTCGGGCATAGCGGTAAGTTAGTTAAGGTAGCAGCGGGGGTTATGAATACCCATTCTAGGTATGCAGATGGTAGATTGGAAGTACTTGCTGCTCATGGAGCTTTATGTGGATGTAAAGCCAATGTTATTAAGCAAATTATGGAAAGCGTGACAACAGAAGAAGCCTTGAGACACTTGAAAGAAGCGGGTAGCTTTGAAAGTACTATGCAAAGTGTCATGAATAAAATAAAAATGCATATAGATTTTAGGGTACAACACAAAGTAAATGTACAAATTATCATGTTTTCAAATGAAATGGGTGTTATTAGTAAGACTGATAAGGCATTAGAAATATTAAAAGACTATCAGATGGAGGAGTGGAAATGAAGGGAAAACTATACGGTGTGGGAGTAGGTCCAGGAGATCCAAAACTAATGACTTATAAAGCAGTAGAGACAATACAGAAGTGTCAAGTTGTTGCAGTACCTAAATCAGGCGATTCAGAGCAGGTCGCATTAAATATAGCAAAAGAATTTATTAAGAATCAAACACTCATTGACTGCTATATGCCTATGATTCGTGATAAAGAAGCCCTAAGAAAACAGCATGAAGAAGTAGCAAGTGAGCTTAAAGGATATTTAGATAAAGGACAGGATATTGCGTTCTTAACATTAGGTGATCCTACTATTTATTCTACATATATGTATATTCATCGTCTTATAAAAGAGATGGGATATGAAACAGAAATTATTCCCGGCATCTCTTCTATATGCAGTGTAGCTGCTGCTTTAAATGACTCTTTATGCGAGGGAAGCGACTGTTTACATATTATCCCTGCTTCTTATAAGGGGAAGGAAGACTATTTGGATTTAGAAGGGACTAAGGTGCTTATGAAGACAGGTAAATCCATGGAGAAGGTTAAACAGCATCTGAAAGAAAAAGGCTTATATGAAAGAGCACGCGCAGTAGAATGTGCAAGTATGCCCAATGAAAAAATTCATGAGAGTCTAAATACAGTGGAAGAAAGTAGTTATTTTTCTGTCGTTGTAGTAAAGGAGAGATAGAAATGATTCATTTTATAGGTGCAGGGCCAGGAGATGTAGAGTTAATTACAGTTAAGGGGCAGAGATTACTTAGTGAAGCCGACTTAGTGATTTATGCAGGTTCTTTAGTTAATCCAGAGTTGCTCAAAGTATGTAAAGAGGAAGCTGTTATTTTAGATAGTGCTTCTATGACGTTAGAAGAAGTGATAGAAGAAATGGTTACAGCATGGAAAAAGGGACAGAAGATAGTCCGTCTTCATACAGGGGACCCGAGTATTTATGGTGCAATCAGAGAGCAAATGGATCTTCTAGATACCTATGGAGCAGATTATGAAGTAGTACCTGGCGTAAGCTCATTCTGCGGGGCTGCGGCAGCGCTAAAGGCAGAGTATACTTTACCTGATGTTAGTCAAACTGTTATTTTAACACGAGCTGGAGGGCGTACGCCTGTACCAGAGAAGGAGGAGCTAGCGCTACTAGCATCTCATGGTGCTACGATGGTCATTTTCCTAAGTATAAGTCTAGCAGACAAGGTCAAAGAAGAATTACTTAAGGGGGGGTATACCTTAGAGACACCCGTAGCTATTGTCTATAAGGCGACTTGGCCGGAGGAAAAGGTGTATAGAGGTACACTTGAAAAGTTGCCTCAGATGATAGAGGAGCATCATTTAACGAAGACAGCACTTATTGTAGTAGGAGAGTTTTTAGGAGATAGATATGAACGATCAAAACTTTATGATCCTACCTTTACCCACTTATTTAGAGAGGCTTCAAAATGAGATATGCCATTATTTCTTTCACAGCACATGGAGCAAAGCTTAGCAGAAAGTTAGGAGAACTTTTAGAAGGTGCCAAGGGTTATCATCTTTCTAAATACAAAGAAGAGGGGCTAGAGGAGGTAGATGGTTCTCTAAAAGAATGGACTAAAATGAACTTTAAGGACTATGAAGTACTTATTTACATAGGGGCAACAGGGATTGCTGTACGTGCTATTGCCCCTTTTCTAGTAAGTAAAGACAAGGATCCCGCAGTTTTATGTATAGATGAACTTGGGCAAAATGTTATACCTTTAGTATCAGGCCATATAGGAGGAGCTAATGGTTGTGCAAAGCATATTGCAAGTTTAATAGGCGGCAAAGCTATTGTTTCTACAGCTACAGATTTAGAGGGGCGTTTTGCTGTTGATGAATGGGCATTAGAAAGAGGACTTATTTTAACAGATTTAAAAAAAGCTAAATCTATAGCAAGTGACATTTTGAAGGATAAGACTATTGGTTTTGTGAGTGATTTCCATGTAGAAGGGAAACTTCCTAAACAAGTTATAGAGAGTAGCTATGGAGAAATAGGTATTTATATTGGATATGATAAGAACAAAAAACCTTTTAAGGAAACATTATGGCTCATTCCTAAAGGATTAACTTTAGGAATAGGATGTAGAAAAGGAACATCTTTTGTGCAGATAGAAAGGCTTATAAGAAAGCAGCTAGAAAAATTAGATATACCGGTAGAAGCTATAGGAAAGGTTGTATCTATAGACTTAAAGCAGGAAGAACAAGGTTTATTAGAATGGGCTACTCATTATCATAAGTCTATAAGCTTTTATAGCGCCTATGAATTAAATCAAATAGAAGGTGATTTTACTCCTTCATCTTTTGTGAAACAAATTACAGGTGTAGAGAATGTATGTGAACGCTCAGCTGTTAAAGGGAGTGATGGAGGTAAGTTACTTTTAAAAAAAGTTGCTTTAGATGGGGTAACAATGGCACTTGCTATGCCTCATTATACAGTGAAATTCGAGAGGGAGGTACTAAGATGAAATTATATGTAGTAGGGCTTGGGCCTGGTGGCGTTTATGAAATGACAAACCGAGCTGTAGCAGCTCTTGAGGCAAGTGATGTGATTGTAGGGTATACAGTATATGTAGACTTAATTAGGGAGCAGTTTAGTCACAAAACGTTACTTGCAACAGGTATGAAGAAGGAAGTAGAACGCTGCAAAATGGCTGTGGAGGAGTGCTTAAAAGGTAAGACTGTAGCTATGGTATGCAGTGGGGATGCTGGTGTATATGGCATGGCCGGTATTGTTCATGAAGTAGCTAGAATGTATCCAGAAGTGGATATAGAAGTTGTACCGGGTGTTACAGCAGCCTGTAGTGCAGCAGCAGTTTTAGGAGCACCTCTTATTCATGATTTTGTACTGATTAGCTTAAGTGATTTACTAACGCCATGGGAGAAGATTGAAAAGCGTCTTCTGCTTGCAGCAGAGGCAGATTTTGTGATTTGCCTTTATAATCCATCAAGTAAGAAGCGCCATGACTATTTAGAAAAAGCTTGTGACCTAATGATGCAATATAAAGCAAAAGATACAGTATGTGGCTATGTGCAACATATTGGAAGAGAAGGACAGGTGAGTCATACTTGTACTTTAGCAGAACTTAAAAGTGTAGAAGTAGATATGTTTACTACAATCATTATAGGCAATAGTGAAACAAGACTTATTCATAAAAAGATGGTTACACCTAGAGGGTATGAGAAGCGTTATGAAGTATAAGAAAATTTTTGTTTTAGGTGGAACGACAGAAGGCAGGATACTTGCAGAGTATTTAATAGGAAAAAATATAGAAGTATGGCTTAGCGTAGCTACAGATTATGGAAAAGAACAGATGCATCATACGGAAGGTATTCATCTTATAGAAGAGCGATTGGATGAAGGGGCCATGATTCATTTACTTAAAGAGAAACAATTCGATTGTGTGTTAGATACTACACATCCTTATGCGCAGCTTGTTACACAAAATATCAAGTCCGCTTGTGAAAAAGTAGGTGTACTTTATAAAAGAATTATAAGAACGAGTTACGGTAAGGAAGAAGATATACATTATTTTAATTCTATAGCAGAAATAGTTTATTTCTTAGCTCAAACGGAAGGTAATATACTACTTACCACAGGTAGTAAAGATTTAGAAGCCTTTACAGTTCTTAATCATTATGAGGAGAGGCTATATGTACGTATGCTGCCTATGCCTAAAGGTATTGAGGGTGCTATAGATTTGGGCTATCAAATGAGTCATTTTATTTGTATGCAAGGTCCTTTTTCACATGAGATGAATGAGGCTTTATTAAGGCACGTTAAAGCTAAATACCTAGTGACAAAGGATTCAGGAGATATAGGTGGTATGCAAGATAAAGTAAGTGCAGCTAAGGCGTTAGGCGTAGAAGTCGTTTGTTTAACAAGGCCTGTTAAAGAAGAGGGTCTTAAGTTAGAGCAAATCTATCAGTGGCTGGAGGAATGAGATGGAAAATATACTTTATATCATTGGAGTAGGCCCAGGAAATCCTAGGCTTCTGACAGAAGAAGCAAGGAGTTGTATTACAGAAAGTGAAGTGATCCTTGGACCTGAAAGGCTTATAGAATGCACCAGATCTATTGCATCAGAGAAAAGCATACAGATTGCTTGTAAGATAAGTGAAATGGAAACTTTGATTGCATTCTATAAAGATAAGAAAAAGGTAAGTGTATTAGCATCTGGAGATACAGGATTTTATAGCATAGCAAATTGGCTTAAAAATAAATTTGGAGTGCAGCTTAAAATACACTATATTACAGGGATAAGTTCTTTACAGTATTTCTGTAACCGGTTACAAAGACCTTATAATACGATACATACAGTAAGTGTGCATGGAAGAGAGAGTAGGGTGTTAGGAGAAATACTCACACATCCTGAAGTGTTTGTGCTTACAGGTGGCACATATAAAGTACAGCATGTCTGCCAAATGCTTACACAGCAGGGAATGGGGAATGTTAAAGTTTATGTAGGAGAATATCTATCTTATCCAGAAGAGCGTATTATACAAGGATTGGCAGCAGAATTTATAGAGGAAGAATTTGATGATTTATCTGTTATGCTTATTGAAAGAACAACTGTAGAAGAAAAGAAAGTTGTAAGTTATGGACTACCTGATGAAAGTTTCATAAGAGGTAAGGTACCTATGACGAAGGAAGAGGTACGTAGTGTATGTTTATCCAAGTTAGGGCTTACAGAACACGATATTGTTTATGATATAGGAGCAGGCACCGGTTCAGTAGCTATTGAAATGGCTAGGCTATGTCCAAAAGGTTATGTCTATGCGCTGGAGAAAAAAACAGAAGCAGTAGAACTTATTAAGCTTAATCAGAAAAAGTTTGAAGTCTATAATATGGATGTTATAGAAATGACTTGCCCAGAAGGGATGGAATTATTACCGCCACCTGATAAAGTCTTTATAGGGGGAAGTAGCGGTAACTTAAAGGAGATTTTAGAAGTGCTCCTTACACAAAATGAGAATTTAACAATAGTTTTGACAGCTATTACCCTTGAGACTTTAAGTGAAGCATTAAATTGTGGGAAACTTTATGGTTTAAGTTTAGAAGTAATACAGATGAGTATGGCTGTAAGTAAAGAAGTAAGCAATTACCATATGATGATGGGCCAAAACCCAATATTTATTATAACAATGAAAGGAAAAAACAATGAAAACAATACCGAGGCTCATGATTGCAGCCATAGGAAGTGGATCTGGTAAGACAACTTTAACTTGTGCCCTGCTTAGAAATTTTTATATGAGCGGGCAAAAGGTGGTTGCTTTTAAATGTGGGCCAGACTATATAGATCCTATGTTTCATAAAGAAGTACTTCATACACCTTCATATAATTTAGATTTCTATATGATGGGAAGAGAAAATTGTACTTATTTACTAGAGAAGCATATGAGAGAAGCAGATATAGCTTTAATAGAGGGTGTAATGGGTTTTTATGATGGATTAAGTGATAGTACTCAGGCAAGTTCTTATGAACTAGCTTATGAAACTAAGACGCCTGTTGTACTGGTGGTTTCCTGTAAGGGAATGGGCCTATCTATTGTACCACTACTTAAAGGCTTTATAGAATTTAGAAAAAACACTATACAAGGAGTTATTTTAAATGATATATCTTCTATGAGTTATGCATACTACAAAAATATGATAGAGAAGCATACATCTCTTAAGGTATATGGTTTTATGCCACATATGGAAGCATGGAGTTTAGAGAGCAGACACTTAGGGCTCATTACAGCAAAAGAAGTAGAAGATCTAGAAAATAAAATAGAGATTTTAGGAAAAGAGACGAAGGAAACCATTGACTTTGATGGGCTCATCACTTTAGCAAATTCAAGTGCGCAGTTACAAGTTGAAAAGCCTAGGTGCCTGAGGGAAATGAAAGTGCAGGGGGAGAAAGTTAAAATAGGTATTGCTAAAGATAAAGCATTCTCTTTTTATTATGAAGATAACCTAGAGCTTTTAGAATCACTAGGCGCTGAGCTTGTTCCTTTTTCACCTGTGGAAGATAAGGTATTACCAGAAGGTATACAAGGCCTTATTTTAGGAGGCGGATATCCGGAAATCTATACTGCCGAGCTTGCTGCTAATCATGAAATGAAAAGTGCTATTTATAAAGCACTTCAAAAAGGTATGCCATGTATTGCAGAATGTGGTGGATTCATGTATCTGCAAGAGAAAATTAAATTATTAGATGGTACATCTTATGATATGGTAGGTTATTTAAAAGGTGAGGCTTTTATGACAAAACGCCTTATCAGATTTGGTTATATGGAGCTTGAGTGTGAGAGGGATAATATGCTAACTAATAAGGGAGAAAAACTTAGAGTGCATGAATTCCATTATTCAGATTCTACATATAATGGAGAAAGCTTTATAAGTCGTAAGCCTTATAAAGAACAAAACTGGCCAGCTATTGTAGCAGATGAACATATTTTTGCAGGCTATCCTCATACTCATTTTTATAACGCTCCAGAACTTGCAAAACGTTTTGTAGAAAAATGTAGTCAGTACACTATAACGCCAGACAAAATGCATATTTTACCTAATGAAATTGAAAAAGAAAGTTTTAGAATGATAGAAGAAATTTTAGGGGAAACTGTTCTAGATCCTCTTGAAGCGCCTATTATTAAACGTGCAATCCATACAAGCGCAGATTTTGATTATGCGAAAAATATGAAGTTTTCACAAGATGCAGTAACTTTAGCTTTAGAGGCTATTAAAAATGGAGCATGCATTGTGACAGATACACAAATGGCTAAAGCAGGTATTAATAAAACCACACTTAAAAAGTTTGGTATGGAAGTTTTTTGTTTTGTGGCAGATGAAGATGTAGCTGCAGAAGCTAAAGAAAAAGGGATAACACGTTCTGCCATAGCAGTAAAAAAAGCAATAAGTCTTAATAAACCTATTATTTTTGCTATAGGGAATGCACCTACAGCACTTATTGCTATTGCAGATTATATTGAGCAGGGCATATTGAAACCGGAACTGGTTATTGGAGTACCTGTAGGTTTTGTCAATGTAGTAGAATCTAAAGAATTAATTATGCAAAAAAATGTACCATATATTGTAGCTAGAGGAAGAAAAGGAGGCAGTAATGTAGCAGCAGCTATATGCAATGCACTTCTTTATATGGCAGATAATAGAAAATTATAACAAAAAACCCTTTAACCAGTATAAGGTAAAGGGTTTTTTTGCCGATTTATGATTATATTATAAAAATTATGTTTAAAATATTGACAAGACAGCTTAAAAAGGGTATTATTAAAAGGTTAAATAATGTAATCTACAGTATACTACAAAATAGTGTTTTAGTCAATATAAATTTTCATAAAATATCAGCAAAAGGAGCGTACAGAATATTGAAAGAGCAAGTACAAGATCCCAAACTACTGTTTAAAGCTAAATTAGAACAACTTATTACCTTAGCTAAAGAAAGAAAAGGTGTTTTAGAGCAAAGCGATGTTATTGATGCATTTGTAAATATAGATGTAGATCCTGCTAAAATCGAGCAGGTATATGAATATTTAGAAGCTCAAGGTATTGATATTATCGGTAACATGAAAGAAATGGAAATCGAAGAAGAAATCGATATCTCACTCCCAGATGATATGAGTATAGATGATCCTGTACGTATGTATTTAAAAGAAATTGGTAAGGTACCACTTCTTTCAGGAGCAGAAGAGATTGCATTAGCAGAACGTATTGAACAAGGTGATGAAGAAGCAAAAAAACGTCTTGCAGAAGCTAACCTTAGACTTGTAGTAAGCATTGCAAGAAAATATATTGGACGTGGTATGGCACTTCTTGACTTAATTCAAGAAGGTAACCTTGGTCTGATTAAAGCTGTAGAAAAATTCGATTACCGTAAAGGTTTTAAATTCAGTACTTATGCAACTTGGTGGATTAGACAAGCTATCACAAGATCTATTGCAGACCAAGCACGTACTATTCGTATTCCAGTACACATGGTAGAGACTATGAATCGCTTAATGCGTGCTTCTAAACAACTTCTTCAAGAGTTAGGTCGTGACCCACAACCAGAAGAAATTGCAGAATTTATGGACATGCCAGTAGAGAAGGTACGTGAAGTTATGAAAATTTCAAGAGAGCCAGTATCTCTTGATACGCCAATTGGTGAAGAAGAAGATAGTCATTTAGGAGATTTCATTCCAGATGAGGATACGCCAGTACCTATCGAGGCTGCTTCATTTGCACTTCTTAAAGAGCAGTTAAGTGAAGTACTTGAGACACTTACAGAAAGAGAACAAAAAGTACTTATGCTTAGATTTGGTCTTGAAGATGGGCGTGCACGTACCCTTGAAGAAGTAGGTAAAGACTTCAATGTTACAAGAGAGCGTATTAGACAGATTGAAGCAAAAGCTTTAAGAAAACTTCGTCATCCAAGTAGAAGTAACAAACTTAAAGATTATTTACAATAGTAAAAAGCCTAGTTATTTAGCTTGCTGAATAACTAGGCTTTTTTTATCCATACTATCCTTATAAGCAAGGGAGGGAAAGTATGGAAGAAATGAGCCAGATTTTTTATAAGGTTTTAAGTTACTATGAGGATGAAGATTATTTGTATTTTTATTTTAAATATCATCTAGCGCCTGTGTTAGAACATTTAAAACCGGCTGCAACATTAACTATAACAAGGGATATACAGGAGAAATGGAATCGATATGGATTAGGTGTTGTGAAAAAATTAGGGTTAGAATGGCGCGTGTTAAGAAGTAAGGAAAAGAGTATCATTCTTTTTTTATATCGAAAAGAAGCTTTAGAAGCTGTAATAAAGGATAAGGCTATAGGAGAGTATTTAAGAAAGCTTGGATATCCTATAGAAGATTTAGAAGGCGTGATACAATTTTTGATTAAAAGATATACTTTATTTTCTTGTCCTCATGAGATTGGTCTATTA
>JAHLFD010000264.1:0-3903 GCA_018883975.1 Candidatus Niameybacter stercoravium | reverse complement strand
ATTTTACTCAGGATAAACGTTTTGAACCTTATATGTTCCATATAAGAGAAATAGGTGGAGCAAACTATTTACAGATGAGCTATGCAGGCACAAGTGTATGTTGGTTTAGTGTAAATGAAGAAGGTATCCATTTAGTAGATCAATTTACTAAAGAACCTATGGAACTAGAAGAACCAGCTAGTATTGGATTTAGAGGTAAGGAAAGGTTAGGTTCTGCTAGAGGTTACATTTGGTCTAGAACATTACCACTTATAAAGGAGAGACCACTTTTAGGATATGGTCCAGATGCCTTTGCATTTGCCTTTCCACAGAATGACTTATTAGGTAAATGGTATGCTTATAGGACACCGAATATGACGGTAGATAAGCCACATAATCTTTACTTACAGATTGCTGTGAATCAAGGGCTTATAGCACTAGTAGCTTTCTTAGTATTAGTGGGAGCCTATATAATAAATGCCATAAAGGTGTATGCTTTTAGAAAAGACTATAGTTCTAAAGAAATAGTAGGTATAGCAGTATTCTTATCAGTAATAGGCTATCTAGGTGCTGGTATTTTCAATGATTCTATTGTATCTGTAGCACCTATTTTCTGGGTTCTGTTAGGAACAGGGATGGGTATGAATTATATAGTTCAGAAAGAACAAAAGAGCGTAAGGCAGAAGATAGAACATGCAACAATTAACATGAAAAATCGTAAACATATTTAGAGAATATAGATGTTAAAAATAAGAAGGCACTATACAGAGTGAGGGTTATCTGTATAGTGCCTTTTTTAATAAGCATTTTTATTAACGAATCCTTTAAAAATAGTAAGGATAATAATTTTTAAGTCAAAGCTAAAGGTCCAATTCTCTATGTAGTAAAGATCGTGTTCAATACGTTTTTTTATAGAAGTATCTCCTCTGTAACCACTAACTTGGGCCCAGCCTGTGATGCCAGGACGAACCTGGTGTTTAATCATATAGCGAGGGATAGTCTCTTTGAATTGATCTACAAAGTAAGGACGTTCTGGTCTAGGGCCTACTACGGACATATCTCCTTTAAGAACATTAAAGAATTGAGGAAGCTCATCGATGCTTGTCTTACGCATAAAAGCACCCCATTTTGTCTTGCGAGGATCATTTTGTGTAGTCCATTTATCTTTTTCCTCCTCTGTAGTTTGAACGCGCATAGAACGGAATTTGTACATATTAAAGTTCTTACGATTAAGACCTACTCTTTCTTGTTTATAAATAATAGGTCCAGGAGATGTACATTTGGTCATGATGGCTGCAAATAAGAGGATGGGACTTGTTAGAGTAATAGCGATTAGAGAAAATGCAATATCAAAACTGCGTTTTAAAAAGCTTTTAAACAAGTTATCCAAAGGAACATGACGCGTATCAATAACAGGTAAGCCGTCTAGGTCATCCATATAAGGTTTAGCTGGTATATACTTATGGTAGTAGGGAATAATTTGTGTTTTAACACCAGATTTTTCACAAACTTGGAGAATGTGTGCAAGTTCAGTTAAATCTGAGCCTGAAACACCTACGATAACGATGTCGATAGCCTTTTCGGATAGAATTCTTTCAAGCTCTGCTGTGCTACCTATGATTGGATTCCCTTTAAATTTCTTACTGTGATTAGTAGGGGAGCCAATAATACCAACAATATTATAGCCCCAGTGTTTATTTTTTTGCACCTTGTCGATGAACAGGGCACTACTATCAGTAATCCCTATAACAAGACAATGTTTTAAATTATAACCTTTGCGTCTGTATTTCTTTAGGATAATACGGATTATTAATCTTGTACTAATAGTAAGTGCAGTATTAATGACAAAGAATAACATAAGAGACTTTCTAGAGTAATCTATGATCTTAAAGATGAAAAGACCTACCATAATAAGAATAGCACATAAAATATTCGTTTTAGCAATAGCAGATAGCTCTACATGAAGAGGTTTGGTACGCCTCGTACTATAAATATCAAATATATTATAGAAAAGAAGATAGAGTGGTATTGAAAGTAGTATAGGGCGTAAGTTTTGCTCAAAAGTAAGGCTATGAATAGCATCATCCATTTGATAAAAACGTATGTAGTAAGCAACTAAAAATGAAATAAGTATAATAATTAAATCTAAAAAGACCTGTAGTCTATTTAGATATTTTTGATTTTCGCGAATCATAATAAGACTCCTTTAAAGCATGATTGATATTATTATACTATATGTCTTAAATAAGTACAAAATATTACATCTACCAAATAAATGTAATTTAATTCTAATATTTAACTGTAGAAATTAAGGGAAAAAGGGTAAAGGATAATTTGAATTATGCTATAATAAAAATAGTGTAAAAGAATTGAGATACATAAGATTTAGAAATAAACATGTATGTGATAAAACAGAAGGAGTAGCTTATGAAAGGAATTATTTTGGCAGGAGGATCAGGGACTAGACTTTATCCTATTACAAAAGCAATATCTAAGCAGATGTTACCTATATATGATAAACCCATGATTTATTACCCTTTATCTACCTTGATGTTAGCCATGATTAGAGAGGTACTTATTATTTCTACGCCAAGAGATTTACCGGTATATAAAGAATTATTGGGGAATGGTAGTCAATTGGGGATGAAGATTGAATATGCTATCCAAGAAGAGCCAAGGGGATTAGCGGAAGCTTTTATAATAGGAGAACGATTTATAGGAAATGACAAAGTAGCCCTTGTATTAGGAGATAATATATTCTATGGTAAAGGCTTTACAGGAGCCTTGCGGGCAGCAGCTGATTTAACGGAAGGTGCTGTGATTTTTGGATATAATGTTATCAATCCTACAGCCTATGGAGTAGTTGAGTTTAATAAAGAAGGACAAGTTATTTCTATTGAAGAAAAGCCAATACAGCCTAAATCAAATTATGCTGTGCCAGGATTATATTTCTATGATAATCAAGTTATAGAGATTGCTAAACAAATTAAACCTTCAAAGAGGGGGGAATTAGAAATTACAGAAGTAAATGAAATATACCTCCGAAATAAACAACTCAAAGTAGAGCTTTTTGGACGCGGTATGGCATGGTTGGACACAGGAACTTGTGAAGGGCTTACAGAAGCAAGTAGTTTTGTACAAGCGGTACAAAAAAGGCAGGGGCTTTATATTGCGTGTATAGAAGAGATTGCATATAGACAAGGTTGGATTACAAAAGAGCAATTGCTAAGATTAGCTGAGTCTATGGAGAAAACGGAATATGGACAATATATGATTCAGATAGCCAATTCTATTTAAATAGAGGAGAGGATAGAGTATGAAAACAATACTTGTAACAGGTGGGGCTGGATTTATAGGAAGTAATTTCATTCATTATGTGCTAAATAAATACGAGTATAAAATAATTAATTTAGATTTATTAACCTATGCAGGGGACCTTAAGAACCTAGAAAGTATAGAAGATCATCCTAATTATACTTTTGTAAAAGGAGACATAAGGGATAGAGTATTATTAGATGAACTATTTAAGAAATATGAAATAGATACAGTTATTAACTTTGCAGCAGAATCTCATGTTGATAGAAGTATAGATGGTCCAGAAGTTTTTTTAACAACTAATATTATGGGAACTCAAGCATTACTAGATACAGCTAAAAAATCTTGGAATGTAGAACCTGATAACCGTTATTCTAGAACTTATAAAGAAGGGGTTAAATTTATTCAAATTTCTACAGATGAGGTATATGGTACATTAGGAGAGACGGGATTGTTTACAGAAGAAACGCCTTTAGCGCCTAATAGCCCATACTCTGCTTCAAAAGCAAGTGCAGATTTAATGGTAAGAGCTTATTATGAAACTTATGGTATGCCGGTTAATATCACAAGGTGTTCTAATAACTATGGTCCTTATCAACATACAGAAAA
>JAHLFD010000263.1:0-5066 GCA_018883975.1 Candidatus Niameybacter stercoravium | reverse complement strand
ATAAGGTACAACGGCGCCATCATATACGATTTCACGATAAGGCTCATCTGAAATCAGATAGATAGATGTGCCAAAGGCTTTCTCCGCTTCTTCAAGAGTAGCTGCTAACTGTTTAATAGCTTCTTCAGAGTAAATCACACCTGTTGGATTATTTGGGGAGTTGATGATGACGGCTTTTGTACGTGATGTAATAGCTTTCTTAAGGGCTGCTATATTAGGTTCAAAATGAGTAGTATCAGCAGGGACAACAACTAATTTACCGTCAAAGTTGCTTACATAGTTACGGTATTCTCCAAAGAATGGTGCAAATACAATGACTTCATCTTCAGGATTAAGTAATGCTTTTAAAATAATGTTGAGTCCGCCAGCAGCACCACAAGTCATAACAATACTAGAAGCATCTAGTTTAAGACTCTGTTTTTTATTAATAAAGTTAGCAATTTCTGTGCGAACATCTTCATAGCCAGAATTATTCATATAGCCATGAATGACATTTGGATTTTCTGAATCAAGAATTTCCATAATGGCTTTTTTTATTGTATCTGGAGGTAATACGTTCGGGTTACCTAAACTGTAATCATATACATTTTCAGCCCCATGGATAGCTGCAAGTCTCTTACCCTCTTCAAACATAGCGCGAATGGTAGAGCTATTAGCGACTAAGGTTTGCATTTTATTTGAAATCATTTCTTGTCACTCCCTTTATAAATTATGAAATATATTCATTATAATACAATAATTTTAATAATAAATCAAAATTGAATTTAAGACAAATTTTGCATTTGTAGAGGTAAACTTACAGATCGGTACATATATTTAGTAATGAAGTATATTCTATTTAATAATAAGGGGAGGGAGCTATGGCTAGTAAGTTTGAAGTAATGAGTCAAAGTATTTTAGAACAGCTAGGAGGAGTAGACAACGTAGTAGGCGTAGCACACTGTGCAACAAGACTTAGACTAACATTAAAAGACAAAGCATTAGCAGATCAAGCAAAGATTAGGGCTATTGATGGTGTACTTGGATGTGTAGAACAAGGAGGACAAATACAAATTATTTTAGGGCCTGGTAATGCACCTAAAGTTTCAAGTGCTTTTGGTAAGCTAACAGGTAAAGCTGTGGATGTAGTAGATGAAGTACTTGATAGAAAAGCAGAACTGAAAAAGAAAAACAATACACCATTTAAAAACTTTTTAAGAAAACTTGCTAACGTATTTATACCACTTATTCCTGCTTTTATTGGCTGTGGTATTATTTATGGAGCTTCTAAGATTCTTTATAATGTAGAACTTATTGACAAAAACATGTACAACATGCTTAGTGTTATTGGCAAGGGTATTTTCACTTACATGAATATTATGGTAGGTATGAATGTATTTAAAGCTTTTGGAGGAAGTCCAGCGCTAGGGTGTGCTATATCAGGTATTTTGATGGCAGACGGCTTAGCTAAGATTACTATAGGTGGCAACGAGCTTGTACCAGGTGAAGGTGGTATTATTGCTGTACTCATTGCCTGTGCATTAGGTGCGATGCTAGAGAAATGGTTAAGAAAAGTTATGCCAGGTGTTATCGATTTAATCTTAACACCTACTATAGTCCTACTTGTCATAGGATTTGGTAGCTTGTTTATTATCCATCCATTAGGTGCTTTCCTATCTGAATGGCTAGGTATTGGTGTAACGTACCTTATTGATAAAGGTGGTATATTGATTGGAGCACTGCTTTCAGGTACCTTCTTGCCTCTTGTTATGACAGGTCTTCATAGAGCGCTTACACCAATTGAAGTTAGCCTGATTGATACAACAGGCGTTGACCTATTACGTCCAATTCTTGCTATGGCTGGAGCTGGTCAAGTAGGCGCTGGTATTGCTATTTACTTAAAAACAAAGAATAAGAAACTTAAAAAAGTTCTTCAAGGTGCACTACCTATAGGCCTTATGGGTATTGGTGAACCACTTATGTTTGGTGTTACCTTACCACTTGGTAAACCTTTCATTACTGCATGTATTGGCTCTATAGTAGGTGGTGCTTACGTTTCAGTTATGAAAGTAGCTTCTATTGGAATTGGTCTTTCTGGACTTCCACTTACCCTTCTTATCCCACAAGAAATGATGATTCACTATTTAATTGGTACAGTTCTAGCTTATGCAGGCGGCTTTGTACTTACTTACTTTACGAAGTGGGAAGACATGGGTGAAGATGATTCACAGACAGAAGAAAATCAGGTGCTCAATGAAGTCCTCCATCTTAAGTAGCGACCTGCACTTCCACAGTGTTTATTCTGATGGAAGCAGCACGCTTAAGGAGATTTTTGAGCAAGCAGCTAAAAGGTCAGTAGGGGCCATTGCCCTTACTGATCATGATACAGTATTAGGCATACCTGAGGAGGTTCAGTTAAGTACTCAGTATGGTATAGATATTATTACAGGAATAGAACTAACAGCTAAAGAAGAAGGACTTAAGTTTCATGTATTAGGTTATGGTATAGACCATTTATCGCAGGAGCTTATAACTTACTCAAAGAGTGTATTAGAGGCAGAGTGGCAAAAGAACTTAAAGCAGATTAAGTTTATGCAGGCAAATGGCATTGAAATTGATGAACAATCCTTTATAGAGGCAGGCCAGGGTGGACCTCTTTATAGAGCTAAATTTTTAGGTGTGTTGGCTAAGTATGGTTATATTAAAGAAGAGGATGTTATGAACCTTATACCTACTTATTTTGGAAGTAATGCACCTTATTATATGCCAGATGACTATGACTATCTGTCATTTGAAGAAGTGGCCCAGTTGATTAAGCGAAATGGAGGGAAAGTAGTTTTAGCCCATCCTGGTAAAATTAAAAAGAAAAATGAAGGGTTATACCATGAATTGATTGGTCAGAAAGAACTAGATGGCATAGAGATTTATCATCCTTCAAATGGGCTAGAGGTAAGAGAAGAACTTATGGGTATATGCCAAAAAAGAGGCTTACTTATTACAGGCGGCTCAGATTATCATGGTCTGTATAATAAAAAAGGAACACCTTTGTTTGGAGAGACCTTGCCTCAGTTCGTCTATGAAGAAATGAAACATCTCATCTATCAAATAAATAGATAAAGATTCTAAAAGGTGATATAATAAGACTAATTTTTTAAACAAAAGAGGAGGCAGTTTTGAGATGAAAATCAATAAAGAGTTTGTACTTGAAACAGCAAAAGCACTATTAGAACATCATAGTCCAAGTGGCTTTTGCTTTGAGATTATGGATGAAATAAGAAAATATGCAGAGCGTTTTGGGTATGCGTTTGAAACAACACGTAAAGGCTGCGGTATTATTACAGTACCAGGTAAAAGTAATGAGAAAGTAATTGGATTATCAGCTCACGTAGATACATTGGGGGCTATGGTAAGAAGCATTACAGGTAGTGGGACACTTAAATTCACACTTGTAGGGGGACCAATTGCAGCAACTTTAGATGGGGAATACTGTAAAATTCGTACACGCTCAGGCAAAATTTATACAGGGACTTTCTTAAGCACAAGTCCAGCTGCTCATGTCTATGAAGATGCAAGTTCAAAAGCAAGAAATGCAAATAACATGGAAGTGCGTATTGATGAAGTCGTTAAATGTAAACAAGATGTAGAGGACCTTGGCATTGCTAATGGAGACTATATCTTTATTGAGCCAAAAACAACTATTACAGAAAGTGGTTATATTAAATCACGCTTTATTGATGATAAAGGAAGTGTAGCGGGGCTTATGGGCTTACTTGAAGCCTTATCTCGCGAACAAGTAACACCAGCTTATACAGTTAAAATCTTCATTTCGGTATATGAAGAGGTAGGTCATGGCTCTTCTTATATCCCAGAAGATATTACAGAGATGATTGCTGTAGACATGGGATGTATTGGAGAGGACTTAAGCTGCAGTGAGCAAGATGTTTCTATCTGTGCTAAAGATTCAGGTGGTCCTTATGACTATCAAATGACATCAAAACTTATTGAACTTGCTAAAGAAAATGACTTACGTTATGTAGTAGACATTTACCCAATGTATGGATCAGATGTTGGAGCTGCTTTAAGAGGTGGAAACAATATCCGTGGAGCTCTTATTGGGCCAGGTGTACATGCTTCACATGGTATGGAACGTACACATTACGAAGGCTTAGAAAATACAATTAAGCTTCTCTTTGCTTATATTACACAATAAAGATTAGTAAACTGCACTATTTTAATAAGGGTGCAGTTTATTTTATTTCCAAGGAAATTTCCATAAAATTTATTGAAATTACATAATAGGCAAGTATACTGCCTATAAAACCTTAAATAGACATGCTATAATAAGTTAGCAAAACAAGAGTTAGTGGGAGGACACTATGAGAAAATTATTTAGTTGTATTGGTATTATGACTTTATTAGGCGCTTTTTTAACAGGATGCAGTATGGGACCAGAGCAAATGAAATCTGTACCCATTGAAGACCCAGCCAAAGTAGAAACTTTACATGAGATTACAAAAGACGCTATGAAAACTTACTTTGATGTAGATGTAAATGATGGTGTAGAACGTAAATTAGAAGGATTTGAAAGTTATGTACTTGTAGATGTACCGACAGAATCCTATTTATATCGCAATAATGTTATTAAAGCAACAATGGAAAGCAAGCCAGCAGAAGGACAAATTGCTTCATATGGTGCGAGCTTAAATCCTGAAACAAATGAGTTAACAGGTGCTATTGTAGTCACATATAGTGAAGCTAAACCACAAGATTTAACAGTAGAGCAGCAACAAGAAATTGCCATGAATTTTATTAGAGAAAAAAATCTTGTAGCTAATCCAGATTCACTTATATTTGAAGGTATTGAAAAAGGTATGAGTAACAAGCAATACTCAGGCTTAAAATTTAAAAATGGTGAAGATGTTTTACTTGTATCTGTAAGCCTTCAAACAGGCAAAGTAACTCACTTTGAATTTATAGAAGTTATTGAACCTGTAGAACCAGCTGAAACACCAGCGAAGTAAATAGAACAAAGATTAAATGAATATAAACTGTCTCTTATACACATCTGACGCTGCCGACGATAGTAA
>JAHLFD010000262.1:0-2912 GCA_018883975.1 Candidatus Niameybacter stercoravium | reverse complement strand
CCTAAATCTACTAATTTCGGTAAAGGCATAAGTATCTTCCCAGAAGGGACTCAGGTAGAGGATTTAGAGAGTGCTTTTAAAGAAGCCTTTAAACATGATAACACTGTACTTGTAGAAGAGTTTATAAAAGGCAAGGAGTATCGTTTCCTTGTTATAGGCGAAGAAGTGGTGGGCATCCTGCACAGAGTACCTGCGAATGTGGTAGGAGATGGGGTACATACCATTAAAGAATTAGTGAGCCTTAAGAATCAAGATCCATTAAGAGGGGAAGGGTACCGTAGGCCACTAGAGAAGATTCATTTAGATGAAACAGCACGTCTATTTTTAAAGGCACAAGGGCTTGATTTTGAATCTATACCTGAAGAAGGCATATGTATTTATTTGAGAGAAAACTCTAATATTAGTACAGGCGGAGACAGTATAGATTATACAGATCTTATTTGTGACTACTTTAAACAACTTGCAGTAGAAGCAAGTCATGCAGCAGGTGCTAAAATATGTGGCGTAGATATGATGATTGAAAATGTAGCAGATAGTAATAGCAGTTATGCAGTAATTGAGCTCAACTTTAATCCAGCTATCCATATTCACAGTTATCCTTATAAAGGAAAAGAAAGAAATATTGCACAGAAGATTTTAAAGCTTTTAGGGTTCTTAGAAAAAAGACCTTGCTAGATTATTCCAGTATGAATAGGAAGTAAGCTTTGTATACTAAGGTATAATAGAAACTATGTGTATACAAAGGGGGCATCAGGATGACACAAGCACGTAAGCACCCTGTAAAGAGATGGATTTTATGGCTCATAATGATTATGGTTATAGCAGCTAGTGGTGGCTTAGTTTATGGTGCTAATTATTTTTACAACTTGGCACTCAATCCTACTATTTCTAAAGAAGCTATTTTTGGCAGCGCTTCCGGCAAACATACAGACTTAGATAAAGAGGTAGCAAGTCGGTGGTTTGAAGAGGACGCCGGGTATGAGGATGTCTATATTACTTCTTATGATGGACTAAAATTGCATGCTTATGAAATAGAAAATGAAAAGCCTTCAGATACATGGGTTATAGAAGTGCATGGCTATATGGGAGAAGGCAAAGATATGGCAAGATGCAGCAGAGTGTACTATGATGATGGTTACAATTTACTCATTCCTGACCTACGTGGCCAGGGAGAAAGTGAAGGAGAGTATGTAGGTATGGGATGGCATGACAGACTAGATATGCTTGGGTGGATTGACTATCTCATTCAAAAGGACCCAAAAGTTCAAATTGTACTCTATGGCGTTTCAATGGGTGGTGCTACTGTTATGATGACCGCTGGAGAGCCTTTGCCATCTAACGTAAAAGCCATTATAGAAGATTGTGGCTATACCACAGCATGGGATGAGTTCTCCTATAATTTAGAGACACTTTTTGAACTCCCTACTTACCCTCTTATGCCTGTAGCTAATTTAGTTACTAAAGTAAGAGCAGGCTATTTTCTATCTGAAGCATCTGCTATTAAGCAAGTAGCCAAGTCTAAAACACCTATTTTATTTATCCATGGAGAAGAAGATACCTTCGTACCTTTCTTTATGCTGGATGAAGTCTATGGTGCAGCTAACTGTCCTAAAGAAAAGCTAGTGGTACAAGGTGCAGCTCACGCTGCTTCCGCAGAGATGGAACCAGAGCTTTATACCCAAACTGTTAAGAATTTCCTTGCTAAGTATCTTGATTAGCAGAAAAAACTAAATAAAGATAAAAAATAAGAAGCGGTGCTTGGTTAATCCCTAAGCATTGCTTCTTGTTTGTTTTATTGATACCCATCTAAGTATTTAAGAAATGCATTATCCTCATCAATAAAGATTGTTTTACCTTCTAAGTCTTTATAAGCATTCATACGTTGGATGAAACGGTAGAATTCAAGGTCTTTTGTTAAAGAGCTTTGATAAATTTCTAAAGCTTCACGTTCTGCTTCAGCACGAATAATGGCACTTTCTTCTGTAGCTTTAGCAATAATTTCTTTTTCACGTCTGTTGGTTTCAGAAGTGGATTTAGTGTAGTAAGCATCTCCTTCAGCACGTAGACGTTCGCTTTCTTTTTGAATTTCTTTACTCATTTTATCCTCAATACTTGCTATATTAGATTGAGGGAAGTTTTTACGGTAGATACCAATGTCAGCTACTTCAATACCATATTGAACAACTAAAGTTTTATTAAGTTCCTGGCGGCGTTCTTCCATCATATCAGACATAATGGTATCATCAAAGAATTGGTCAAAAGTAAGTTTGTTGGCAGATTGGATAACAACAGGGTAAACGTTATCATCCATAAGCTGATTCAATTTAGATAAAGATCCAACCTTCATTTTATAAATAGCAGGGTTTTCAATACGATATTGAGCGTACATTTGGATATCTAATTTTCGTTTGTCGCTTGTATTGATAGTTTCAGGTGTTGAAGTATAAGTTAAATATTTTGCACTGTATTTTTCTACCTGGTCTATAAAAGGTGCCTTAAAGAGAAGACCTCTTTCGCTAACAAGGCTTACATTTTGAAGAGATTCGTATTGTTTTAAGCCTTCTGATACAATATCATATTTACCCTCGCGGATAACAGCTGACTTAATAGCACCAAAGCGCTGAATAGTAGCTACTTCATCAGGCTCTACAATATAAACACTATTAGCAAGTAAAAAGAGTGCTACAATGCCTACAAAGGCAGTAGCAATTTTAAATTTAATTTTCATCTGTTTTTCCTCCTTCTAAAGTTGCCTTTTGGGAAGATGTATTAGGGACATTATAAAACTTCAGGAAGTTACTATTATTGGTTTGGTCAATAATGAGTTCATTATTACTGAAAACTTCTTGCATAGCTTCAAGATAGTATTTTTCTTTAACCACATTAGGATTTTTTATGTATTCACTATAGAG
>JAHLFD010000005.1:0-11935 GCA_018883975.1 Candidatus Niameybacter stercoravium | reverse complement strand
TATTTTTCAAGTTTACTTACATGATAAAAATAGACCAATATGCTGCATAGGCTACAAAGTATAACGGTTGAAACAATAATAAGTATACTAAGACCTATACTATCAGTTGCAGTTGGAAAGATAAGGCCTATAGCCAAGATGAGGCAAAAGAACCCAATAAGAACAATAAGAGATAGATCTACATAACAGTCTTCTAAGATTTTATCTTTAACTAAACTAAAGTCACTAGGTTTATAAGACCACCTAGCCAAAATAGGTAATTTATTTTTTTTCATGCTTTCTATAATAAGTAGATTTTTGTAGTGTAAAATAAAACCAAATACTCCTATTGCTGTAAGAACTAGCCCGAGACAAAGCGCAATGATGCAGGAAGGATCAGTGGCGTTAAAATGAAAAGAAAATAACAAAGTTAAGACAAGGCCACAAACAAAACAGATAAAGGATAAAATACATTTAAGAAAATCTTTGCTCATTCCGTCAACCTCCTTTATAAGAAAACGTAGAAAGAGTAAATAGGAGTAATATATTTTATGAAAGAAGCGGTATTTTTGCTACACTTTTACATTCAGCTTCAAGCATGAAAATAGAAATCAAGGAAAGAATAAGTATGAATTGAATTATAATGGAGGTGCTTCATAATGGCTAAAAAAGGTATGAGAAGACCTGATGTAAACGAACCACACGGTACAGAAAGCAATAGTAAATCACATTTTCCTAAAAATGATGTGGAGCCTGTACCAGAAATAGGCGGTAAAGCTAAAACAGGTAATAAAAAGGCTGGAAAGATTTATTAGATAAAATAATAAGCAAAAAAGACTAAGAAATTTAAAGCCTCTTAGTCTTTTTATATTTGTCTTATTTATCTATTAAGAAAGTTTGCGAGCCATAAGGACACCCATTACAGAGGCCATCATAAGACCGCGTGTCCAGCCACTTGAATCACCGAGGCAGAAGAGGCCTGGAATGTTTGTTTTGAGTGTTTCGTCCATTGTAACTTTATTGCTGTAGAATTTAATTTCTGGTCCATAAAGTAGAGTTTCTTTACTTGCAAAGCCAGGTACAACTTTATCCATAGCTTGGATGAAGTTAATAATATTAAGTACTGTACGGTAAGACATAGCAGAAGTTAAGTCTCCAGCTACTGCATCAGGAAGAGTAGGGCGTACATTTGCACGGTCAAGTTCTTCTTGCCATGTACGTTTGCCTTCTAAGATATCACCGTAGCGTTGTACAAGAATGTGACCATCGCCAAGCATGTTCACAAGTTCAGCTACTTTTTTACCATATGCGATTGGCTCGTTGAATGGCGTACTGAAGTTATGAGAGCATAAAATAGCAAGGTTT
Organism: Candidatus Niameybacter stercoravium; assembly: GCA_018883975.1. GTDB lineage: Bacteria > Bacillota > Clostridia > Lachnospirales > Cellulosilyticaceae > Zhenhengia > Zhenhengia stercoravium. Next base: position 10,591 of record JAHLFD010000005.1, on the reverse strand, counting down.
GTATTATTAGATTTTAAATCTTTATAAGAGTGACCGTTTACAATAGCCAGGTCATTGTCGTAGTTTTCTTGGCTTACAAAACCACCTGGGTTTTGGCAGAAAGTACGAACTTTATTTTTAAATGGTTCAGGGTAACCAATAAGTTTTGATTCATAAAGTACAGTATTTACCTTTTCCATAATTTCATTACGTACTTCAACACGTACACCAATATCTACTGTACCATTACGATGTGCTACATTGTGCTTAATGCACATTTGTTTAAGCCAGTCAGCACCTTTACGGCCTGTAGCAACAACAACAGTGTCTGCATATAATGTAGTCTCTTCATCTTGTTTACGAGCTGGTGCTATAACAAGACCTTTAGCTACGCCGTTTTCAATCACAAGGTCTTTAGCTACTGTATCAAACATAATCTCTACACCATTTGCAAGAAGGTATTCTTGAATTCTAAGGTAGATTTCTTGAGCTTTTTCTGTACCTAAGTGACGGATAGGACAGTCTACAAGTTTAAGGTTAGCTTCAATAGCTTTTTTACGGATTTCTTTAATTTCTTCATCGTTGCCAACACCTTCTACATGAGGATCAGCACCAAATTCTAAGTAGATACTATCTGTATAGCTGATGAGCTCTTCAGCATTTTTATAACCAATAAGTTCAGGTAAATCCCCACCTACTTCTGGACTTAAAGAAAGTTTCCCATCAGAAAAAGCGCCTGCACCAGAAAAGCCTGTTGTAATGTTACAATATGGCTTACAATTTACACAAACCTCTGTCTTATCTTTTGGACAGCTACGTTTATCAATACGATGTCCCATTTCTACAATTAATACTTTTTTTGTATTATTTGTTTTTACAAGTTCAAGAGCTGTGAAAATACCTGATGGACCAGCGCCCACAATAATTAAATCATATTTCATGGTTCATGCCTCCTAAAATAAAAGTAAATTACAAAAGTAATTCACTTATAGCGGTTAGCTATTTACGGTAGCTAAGTAGAGACATTTGAACCTTATCTTCAAATCTATATAAGCGAATATTAAATAAATAAATTTAATAAATGTTCGGTTGACAAAGAGTATTTTACACCACTAGCAAAAAAATTTCAATATTAAATTTAATTTCTTGACGGCATGTAGTAGAATCAACTACTATTAAAAGAGAGTTAAGTTATATTTTTTTGTCTAAATTAAGATACTAAAGGAGAGTGAATTTCCAGATGGACCTTGGACCGAGTTGTGCCAGGCAGAAAGATTTCAAACTGAATAAAAAATCACTTTCTTTATTAGACATTTGATGAAATAGAGTTTTGTTTTCATGCCTTTTGTCTAATAAGGAGGCAAAGGATGTGGAAACATGATTAAAATGTATAAGACGATAAACGACAGGCTAGAACTCATGCATTCCTTTGAAGTAGGAACATGGATTAATGTAGAGGCCCCTACTGCTAATGAGATAGAGTACATCTCTAAGACTTTTCAGATTGCACCTGAAGATTTAAGAGCAGGTCTTGATGAGGAGGAGAGGGCGCATATTAATACAGAGGATAATTATACGATTATTATCGTCGACGTTCCTATTAAAGATGAAGAGGGTATCCATGAATATGTGACGATTCCTATGGAAATTATCATCAGTAATAACTTCATTATGACTATCTGCTTAAAACAGATAGATCTGGTACAAGACTTTATCACAGGAAAAGTAAAGACTTTCTATACCTTCAAGAAAACACGCTTTATTCTGCAATTACTTTATAAAAATGCATCTTACTACTTACAGTACTTAAGATCTATTGATAAAGCAGGAAATAGAATAGAGCAAGAACTGAGTAAATCTATGAGAAACAAAGAGCTTATTCAACTTCTAGAATTAGAAAAAAGTTTGGTTTACTTTACGACTTCACTACGTGCCAATGAAATGGTACTTGAGAAAATGATGCGTATGGAAAATATTAAACAGTATCCAGAAGATAAAGATTTACTAGAAGATGTTATTATTGAAAATAAACAGGCTATGGAAATGGCCAGTATATACAGTAGCATCTTAAGTGAGACAAGGGATGCTTTTGCTTCGGTTATATCTAATAACCTAAACATTGTCATGAAGACACTTACTTCCCTTACTATTATACTTTCTATTCCAACTATGATCTTTAGTCTATTTGGAATGAATGTACCTCTACCTTTTATGCATGATCCAAGAGCGCTTACTTATATTTTAATAGGCTGCGTAGCTCTTATTATAATGGGTTCAATTGTCATGTTTAGAAAGAAAATGTTTTAACCAAGGTAGGCAGTAGATACTGAGACAATAGAAGGGATTAAAGATACATTCTTTAAAAAATTAAATAGTAATAATGTTATTAAGGGATGTATCCCCAAGACCTGACCTCAAAATTGTAGCAGGATTTAAGAAGGTATATAACTAGGGAACATTTAAGTTAGGCATAGATACATATGGAATCACATAGCTATATGGAAAAATCAATTTCATAGAGTATGTGTTCTCCATAAGATTTAATTTGCTAAAATGCAATAAGGAAAAGCATACTATAGAGTATCTAGAACATACAAAAGAGCGATTAGAAGAAATAATAAAATAATAAGGAGCTTGCCCACGGGCAAGCTCCTTATTATTTTATATAAACCAGAAAATTAAGCACGTTTTACTGCAAGAGTTACAGTTTCACCGTTAACTTTCCATTCTTTTGTATAACCATCTTCTAAAGTACCTTCAACAACTTCATTTGCAAGTACTTCAGATGCAATTTCGCTGTTGTTTCTAGACATGATTTCAGCAATCTTAGCATTACCTGTGTAAGCTACTAAAATATGGTCTTGAACTTCGAAATCAGCTTCTTTTCTCATTGTTTGGATTTTAGAAATAAGTTCACGAACAAATCCTTCTTCAATGAGTTCTTCTGAAAGGTGAGTATCAAGTACAACTGTGAAGCCACCTTCACTTTGAGCTACGAAACCTTCTTTTTGAGCTGTAGAGATAAGAACGTCATCTTTTGTAAGCTCAATTTCTTGGCCGTTGATGTCAAGTTTAAGTACACCTGTAGCATTAAGTTCAGCCATAGCTTTTGTACCATCAAGTTCTGTAAGAGCAGTTCTGATTGGGTTAAGAAGCTGGCCGTATTTTGGTCCAAGTGTACGCATTTGTGGTTTGAATGTGTAAGAGATGAATTCACTTGCATCTTCTGTGAAGATTACATTCTTAACGTTTAACTCTTCAGCAATGATTTCGTTGTATGCTGCTGGAAGAACTTCAGTAGCACCGATACGCATTGTTCCGATTGGTTGACGGTTTTTGATGTTTGATTCGTTACGGCAAGCACGACCAAGTACTACGATTTGAAGAACATCATCCATATGTTTTTCAAGCTCTTTGTCGATCATAGCTTCGTTTGCTACTGGGAAGTCGCAAAGGTGGATACTTGCTGGAGCTGCACTATCGTTTGTACGAACAAGGTTTTGGTACATTTCTTCTGTCATGAAAGGTACGAATGGTGCAGATACTTTAGCAAGTGTTGTAAGAACAGTGTAAAGTGTCATGTACGCATTTACTTTATCTTGTGGCATATCACTTTGCCAGAATCTTTCACGGCTACGACGTACGTACCAGTTAGATACATCATCAATGAAGTTTTGCATTTCACGAGATGCTTCGAAGATACGGTAGTTTTCTAAGTGATTATCTACTTCTTTAACTAAAGTATTTAATTTAGAAAGTACCCATTTATCCATCATGTTAAGTGAGTCGTAGTTTAACTCATACTTAGTTGGGTCGAAGTTATCGATATTTGCATAAAGTACGTAGAACGCATAAGTGTTCCAGAATGTACCCATGAATTTTCTTTGTGCTTCACTTACGTTTTCAGGACCGAAACGGCTTGGAAGGTATGGAGCACTTGCAGAGTAGAAGTACCAACGTACAGCATCTGCACCTTGACCATCAAGTACTGTCCAAGGATCAACTACGTTACCTTTGTGTTTACTCATTTTAAGTCCATCTTTATCACATACGTGACCAAGAACGATTACGTTTTTGTATGGTGCTTTATCAAAGATAAGTGTTGAGATTGCCATAAGTGTGTAGAACCAACCACGAGTTTGGTCAACAGCTTCTGAGATGAAGTCAGCTGGGTAGTTAGCTTCAAACACTTCTTTGTTTTCAAATGGATAGTGAAGTTGTGCAAATGGCATTGATCCACTATCATACCAGCAGTCGATAACGTCTGGTACACGTGTCATTTGTTTACTACATTTTGGACAGTTAAGGTGTACATTATCAATGTATGGTTTATGAAGCTCAATATCTTCTGGGCAGTCAGGACTCATTGATTTAAGTTCTTCAATGCTTCCAATTAAGTGTTGATGTCCACAAGAACATTCCCAAATTGGAAGTGGAGTACCCCAGTAACGTGAACGTGAAAGACCCCAGTCAATAACACCTTCAAGGAAGTTACCGAAACGGCCTTCACCAATTGATGGTGGTAACCAGTTAACTGTATTGTTATTTTTAACTAAAGCATCACGAACTTTTGACATAGAGATGAACCATGTGTCACGTGCATAGTAAAGAAGTGGTGTATCACATCTCCAGCAGTGTGGGTAACTATGTTCGTATGGTGCTGCTTTAAAGAGTTTATTATTTTCTTCTAACCATTTAAGGATAGCTGGGTCAGCATCTTTAACAAAGATGTTTTGCCACTCAGTTACTTCTTCTGTGAAGTAACCTTGTTCATTTACAAGTTGTACGAATGGAAGGTCATTTTCACGACCAACTCTAGCATCGTCTTCACCAAATGCAGGAGCGGTGTGTACGATACCTGTACCATCTGACATTGTAACGTAGTTATCAGCTACTACGAAGTAAGCTTTTTTCTCTGGTGTTACAAAATTAAAGAGTGGTTCGTATGATATGCCACAAAGGTCAGAACCTTTATAAGTTTCTACAACTGTAGCATCTTCTGAAAGTACACTTGCTACAAGTGCTTCAGCTAAAATGTAAAATGTACCATTGTCATTAGCTTTTACATATGTTTCATCTGGGTTCACACAAAGAGCAACGTTTGATGGAAGTGTCCAAGGTGTTGTTGTCCAAGCAAGGAAGTAAGTGTTTTCTTCACCTACTACTTTGAACTTAGCAATAGCTGTAGAATCTTTTACATCTTTGTAGCCTTGAGCTACTTCGTGAGAAGATAAAGATGTTCCACATCTTGGGCAGTAAGGTACGATTTTATGGCCTTTGTAAATAAGGTCTTTATCCCAAATTTGACGAAGTGACCACCATACAGATTCAATGTAGTTATTGTGGTAAGTAACATATGGATTGTCCATGTCTACCCAGTAACCAACACGGTTAGTCATTTTTTCCCATTCACTTTGGTATTTCCAAACACTTTCTTTACATTTAGTAATGAAGTCTTCAACACCGTAGTTTTCGATTTCTGGTTTACCACTGATGCCAAGAAGTTTTTCAACTTCAAGCTCTACTGGAAGACCATGTGTATCCCAACCAGCTTTACGAAGTACTTTGTAGCCTTTCATAGTACGGTAACGAGGAATAAGGTCTTTGATTACACGTGTTAAGATATGGCCGATATGTGGTTTACCATTTGCTGTTGGAGGACCATCATAGAATGTGAATACTGGGCCATCTTCTCTTGATTTAATAGATTCTTCAAATACGTTGTTTTCTTGCCAGAACTTGAGGACTTCAAGCTCGCGATCAACGAAGTTGAGATTGGTATCAACTTTTTTGTACATTGTTCTACCTCCTAAGTTTAATAGGGTGAAGTGGGCCGGGCAGGGTAAGCTATTAGCGCCGTACACTCTCTCCGTTTTTAGAGAAATTCTATTCGTTATAAAAAAGATAACGCCGTAAACTCGCTAGCGCTCAGACATACGGCTAAGTACATCTTTTTTATAACTTCATGAATTTCTAGTTAAAAACTACGAAGGTGTACTCTGCTAACAGCTCACCCCGCCCTAGTCACACTCTGACCCGAATAAAGAATAAGTGAATTAAAACATTCCGGCCAATGCACAAGGAGCAGAGGGGGAATAAAAAGATAAAATAGAAAAACGCTGCGCAGCCGAGAGGCTGGGCGACGTGCGTGGACTGATGTAAAAGCAATAAAAAAGCCCTTTCGTCCACTAGATAACAGGACGAAAGGGCATAAGTATGCATCTTCCGCGGTACCACCTGATTTGCCAGAGATTGAGACTGGCCACTCGTTATACCTTTCCTTAAGTTAACGGGAGGATTCCGTCAGAGCCTACTTTAATTTCGGTCTGCCACTCCAAGGTGATTTTTCATATTTTCTATCGTATGGGCTTACACCATCCCCACTCGCTGAGACGCTTTAAAAATACTACTTTTCCTTTTCATAGTGTTTTAAATTATAAATAAATTTATTCCTATTATAAAAGGTAAGTGTGTTTTTGTAAAGATTATTTATTGAATGTACCAGCATTTTCTTAGAATTTTATAATCTCATTGTATTCCATTCCGGCAAGTATAGCTAGGGAATGAAAAAATATAAAATGTTCTACATTCAAGAAAGGGAGAAGAGGTGCATATCATTGGGGTGTTCCTTTTTAAATGTATACTTTCTTATATAACATGAAAATATATCATACAGTTGATGTGATATTTTATGATCTTTAATAAATCTGATGAAGTATCGTATCAATCTTTTCCACTGTTAAAGTTTTGTTTACAGCATCCCATGTAGTAACTGCATTTAAACTCTTTGCTAAAGCTTCTGCCTCTACATAAATAACACCATTTTTAATACAGGTAGCATTGATCGTAGTAAGTTTATCTATAGGACCACCAATTTGTTTAAGACCTATACCTGCATTCACTCTATTCACACCATTTTGATCGTAAAATTCTAACGTGTCACCTGCAATAAATTGACTTGTATAACCTAATACTTCGCCAAACTCCTGTCCCGGTACCATAAGCTTGCCTTTTTCTACATAAGGTGCACTCTTTAGAGAAAGAGTTTGACCATCTTTTGTATAGCTTGCTTGCCCTGCCTGCCACTTTGTCGTATAAAGTGTTTCAAATGCTCGTTTATTAATATCTTTCCATACATTATGGTTTTGAATTGTTAAAGCTTGATTTTCTTTATCCCATGTTACACTTGCACCTAGGGCTTTTGCAAAGCGATTAGCGGATACATAGAGTACATTTCCCTTATATTCTTGTAGTATGTTTTTTTCAAGTTGTGTGGTGGTCTCCTTACCACTATTTACTTTTGAAGATTTAGTTAAAACTTTTGTCCTATAAGAAAGGTCTAATTGATTTAAGAAATTGTCTCCATTTTTTCTATATGTACCCATAAGGTAAATGCCTTCAGCCTGAGAAATACCATCATACAGTTTGGCATATCCTGCCTTAATCTCATAATTAAGCGCCTCAGCTATATATTTAAGAGGAACCATTAATTCGCCATTTTTTAAATAAGGCTTAAGAAGTTGCTCAGAATCTGTAGTTGAAAAATTATCTAATTCATAAGTCGTAATGAGTGGCTTAGTTTCCCCATCTGCAATATAATTTGTATTTCCTACTTGAAAAACAGTTTTAAGTCTATAATCGTCCATCTTAAGTGTATTAAACTCTTCATCTATCCTTGTTCGTATTTCTTCTCTTTGCTCAATAGGTACCGCATCTTTCAGGTATAGTTTTTCTTCTGAAATGACACTTTCATTTACAATACTTTTACTATAGTCAGGTATAATTCTTACAAAAGCATCTGGGTCTGTTACAGAGTTACAGTACCAATTTCCATCTTCCGTTGAAAATCCACAGTCTTCTAGACATAGAGTGAAAGGAATAATGATTATTCCTTCTTGTGGTACTGTAACCTCTCCTGCATGCTGTCTACCTGCATTATTATGTTCTTGTAAACGTGCACCTATGACATTAGGTAATATGTATTTTCTTTCATCCACTAGACTATAACCAGAGTGATGCGCCATGTTTGTGCGGCAGCCTTCTAATCGCATTTCAAACTTTTGAGCTGGTTCATAGTAACCTCTAAACGTAATCTCCAATAGGTAATCTCCTGCATATTCATAATATTCATGTCGGCAAGTATCTCCCCAGCTTTTTGCATCACACTCACACGTAAATGTTCCTACATTTGGATACTTATATAGAACAGCTTTTGTCTGTGCAAAAACAGTTCTACTTCCTCCCAATATAATGAATAGACTTAATAGTACACCTAAAACTTTGTTTCTTTTCATATGCTCGCCCCTAACTTAATTTAGATTTTTGTTTGTTGTCTTAATATTTTAACATAATCATGAATTTTGAGAAATACCTTGTTTCATCCCAAGGTTAGATAAATAAAAGGATTCTGGTAATAAGTTTTAAAGTACTCTCCTTATAGTAGTACATACTCTAGGATTTTTTGTTATGATTTTTATATTCAAGTGAACCTTTTAATGTATGAGACCGTCTATATAAGCAAGATCGATCTTAGAAGGTAGAGAAAGGGGTGAGGGCTATACAAATAAATGAAAAGAAAAGCGCTTTTGAAACTTTGCTAAAGGCTCACAAAAATGCACTTCAGAGATTTGTGTATTATAAGATGAACTGTAAACAAGATGGAGAAGATGTACTGCAAGAAGTGTATCTTAGCGCTTATAAAAGATTTGAGCAATTAGAGGATCAGAGTAAATTTAAAGCATGGGTACTAACCATTGCAGCAAACAAATGTAAAGATTTCTATAGAGCAAGAAGTAAGGTGCTAGAATTGCCTTTAGAAGAGGTGACCTCTTATGAAATGAGACAAACTAGGGTAGGAAGAAGTATAGAAGAAGCGGTAAGTGAGATACTGGAAGAATTAGCAGACAAAGATAAAGAGATTTTATTTCTATACTACATGAGAAATGAGAAGCAAAATGAGATTGCCAAGAGATTAAATATACCTATTGGAACGGTTAAGAGTAGATTATACAAGGCCAAACAACAGTTTAGGGATAAGTATCCTTATCCGCCCAAATTGAAAGGAGAAGAGAAAATGATAAAGTTCCCGAAAGTAATGCCAGAGGTGGGTATAGTATTTAAGAGTCATGTACCGTTTGAGGTAATCTGTGAAGAGGGATTCGGAGGATTTATTATACCTAGAGAACATGAGAAGTGTAGTGTAGCTTTTTATGATTATCCAGAAAAGACAATGACCATTCAAAGAGAGTCAAAGGTTATAAGAAAAGCTATGATAAGTAGTATTGAATGTGTAGAAATAGAATCTAAAGAGTACAATCCAGAAGGGGAAATGGGTTATGAATGTGCAGAATATATAAGACTTGCAGAGGATGCTGTTCAATATGTAGCTGAGTGGCATATAGAAAATGGTGTGAAGAAGTTTGCTACTTTCTTAGAGGAAAATTTCTTAGAGCACTTTGGATGGGGAGAAGATAACTATGGTTTCCCAATAGAGCTTAAGCAAGATGCTCATTTAAAACTTGTTGATGGTGAAATCATATGTGACCAAAAGGAAGCATTAGGTGTAATAGGCAGATATGATGTAACCATTCAAGATAAAACTTATGATACAGTCAGATATGTATTATTTGAAGGCGATTTAATAGCTGAAAAGTATATTGATCAAAAAGGTAGAACAGTTCTTTGGAGGCGCTACAATAAAGATGATTGGCAAATAGAAAGATATGGGAGCAAATGGAGTGAAAGGCTACCGCAGAACATACAGATTAAGGTAAATGGAGAAAACTATGTTCATTGGTATGATTGTATAGCAGATTATATTTTATAAGCTGAAGATAGGTGACCTTATATAGGGGAAGGATGGACTACGAAAATAAAGGGTAAAAAAGAAACACGTAAGGCTTATGCTCTACGTGTTTATTTTTTACTCTGATAGTTTCTTAGAAGTAAATAAAAAATACCTATACCTAGAATAATAAGAGCAAATGTACTATATTTTTTCATAATACTATCAATAAGCTCTAAGTTATTACCTAAGAAGTATCCAAGGCTGATAAGTGCTGTATTCCAAGCAAATATGCCAAGAGCAGAATAGCTCATAAAGGAAAGTAGGTCAAGCTTCTGGCTACCTGCTAGGAAGGATACATAGGTACGTGTAAGAGGAAAGACCCGGCTAAATAGTACAGCTAGATTTCCATACTGCTTAAACCACTTATCTAAGGCGATAATAGATTTTTTAGTCTTAGGAAAACGTCTTTTAGACCACTCGAGTAAAGGAACACCACCTATGTAGCCGATGGCATAGGCTAGTAGTGTACCAAAAACAGCTCCGATAATGCTGGCAGTAAATCCATAGACCATTTCATAAGTGCCTGTTGCAATGCCCATTCCCACAAAAGGAAGGACCACTTCACTAGGAATAGGGAAGCATGCATACTCCAAACCTACGATAAAAATAATGCCGAAATAGCCTAGTCCACCTGCCAGCTGCATAAGGTAATCCACAATGTGTGCAATCATAATAAACTTATCCACTCCTTTCAAATAAAATATATGCCAAAGTGTGGACAAATAGTGCTAAAATGAGTATAACCATTTCTTCAACAAAAAAGTA
>JAHLFD010000261.1:0-3518 GCA_018883975.1 Candidatus Niameybacter stercoravium | reverse complement strand
ATATATGTGAGTATTAGAATACAAAAGAGAAGTGGTACTTTTGAACCACTTTGTGTAGAGAAAACAAAGAAAATGGTTGGATTAGCTTGCGAAGGGCTTGCAGGTTGTGATCCTTTAGAACTAGAATTAGACGCACATATTCAGTTTAGAGATGGGATGACCACAGCAGAAATTCAGAAAATCCTTATTCAGACAGCTATTGAAAAAGTTATTCAAACGCAAATGGATGGCTTCGGTAATGCAGTTAAAACCACTCACACAAACTGGCAGTATGTAGCAGCAAGGCTACTTGCTTTTGATCTTTATAAAAAAGCTAAAATTAATAGAGGATACAATCATTTTGGGTATGGGGACTACTTTGAACTTGTAAAAAAGATGGTAGAAATGCATCTATATGGGGAGTACTTGACAGCAGTTTATACAGATGAAGAAATTAAAGAACTTGCAGCTTACATTAAGCCAGAGCGTGACTATTTATTTAACTATGAGGGGCTAAAATTGCTTGCAGACCGCTATTTAGTAAAAGGGTTCAAAAAAGAAGTGTTTGAACTACCACAAGAGCGTTTTATGACTATTGCTATGCATTTAGCTATACCTGAAAAAGAAAATAAGGTGCATTATGCTAAAGCTTTCTATGACCTAATGAGTCAGCTTAAGATGACTTCTGCTACACCAACACTTGGTAATGCAGGAACACCTTTCTATCAACTTAGCAGTTGCTTTATTTCAGCTGTAGGAGATAGCCTTTGGTCTATCTATGATGTAAACCAGAAATTTTCACAGGTTTCTAAACATGGGGGAGCACTAGGCATTTATCTTGGGAAAGTAAGAGCGCTTAATAGTGAAATACGTGGCTTTAAAAATGCATCAGGTGGGGTAATTCCTTGGGTAAGACTTTATAATGCTACAGCTGTAGCAGTTGACCAATTAGGAAAGCGTAAAGGTGGTACAACCATTACTCTTGATGTTTGGCATAAGGATTTATATGATTTCTTAGAAATTAGAACTAATAATGGTGATGATCGTAGAAAAGCGCATGATGTATTCCCTTGTGTAGCTATTCCAGATTTATTTATGAAGCGTCTGGAAAAGAGAGAAGAGTGGAGTTTATTTGACCCTTATGAAGTAGAAAAGCTTATGGGTTATAGACTAGAAGATACTTTTGATGACATAGAGGATGAAGCCTTTACAAAGCGTTATTTAGAATGTGAAGCGAATCCATTACTACAGCGTATTACTGTTAAGACACTAGATATTATGAAAAAAATCATGAAGAGTGCTGTAGAGACAGGCACACCATTCATCTTCTTTAGAGATACGGTAAATAGAGCCAATGCGAATAAGCATGCCGGCATGATTTATGCTTCTAACCTCTGTCAGGAGATTGCTCAAAATGTAAGTGAAAGTGAAAAGATAGAAGAGCAGATTATAAATAAAGATGGTATACCAGAAGTGCTAACAACAGTGAAGTCTGGTGATATGGTTGTATGTAATTTGAATTCTATTAACCTAGGAAAAACTGAAATAGAAGAGCTGAAAGATAGTATTCCACTTCAAATTAGAATGCTTGATAACGTTATTACACTTAATCAATTACCTGTCGCAGAAGCGAAAATTACAGGAGATAAATACCGTGCCATTGGTCTAGGAACAAGTGGTTATCAGCACTACTTAGTCAACCATAATATTGCATGGGAAAGCGAGGAGCATCTTGAAGTGGCCGATAAGCTATTTGAAGAAATTGCTTATCAAGCTATTAAAGCTTCTATGGAACTGGCTAAGGAAAAGGGTGCTTATCCTGCCTTTGAAGGATCAGAATGGCAAACAGGTAAGTATTTTGAAAGACGTGGCTATACTTCTCCAAGATGGCAGGCTTTAAAAGAAGAAGTACAAAAACATGGTGTAAGAAACGGATACATTATGGCAGTGGCACCTACAGGTAGTACATCTAATATTGCCAATACAACAGCTGGGATTGACCCAATCTTTAAGAAGTTCTTTATTGAGGAGAAGAAAGGAAGCTTCACACCAAAGACGGCGCCTGACTTATCTATGGAGAATTTCTGGACCTATAAAGAAGCTCATACCATTGACCAACAGTGGAGTATTAAAGCTTGTGGGATTAGACAAAAACATATTGACCAATCACAGTCCTTTAATTTATATGTGACACCAAATGTAGCAGCTAAAGATATTCTGGATATGTATACAGAATCTTGGCGATTAGGTGTCAAAACACTTTATTATGTAAGAAATCAATCTCTAGAAATGGATGAATGTACAAGCTGTTCAAGCTAAGGCGTTTAAGAGAAAAGGGGTTATAAAATGAATAAAAAAATGATATTTAATCAAAGAGGCGATAGAGGAACGCAGTCTATGATTAATGGGAATACAACGAACTTAAGAGAGTGGAATCGTATCAAATACGATTGGGCAAATACTTTATACCGTACTATGCTCAATAATTTCTGGATTCCAGAAGAGATCTCTCTGCATGAAGATGTGAAGCAATTTCCTTATTTAACAGAAGGAGAAAGAAATGCCTTTGATAAGATTATTTCTTTCTTAAACTTCCTAGACTCTGTACAGTCAGAGAATCTTCCTAACTTATCACGTTATATTACAGCACCAGAAGTTTCTTCCCTCCTTAATATTCAAGCTTTTCAGGAAGAAATCCATGCACAGAGCTACTCTTATATCTTGGACACAGTAACCAACCCTGTGACAAGAGATGCTATCTATGATATGTGGAGAGAGGATGAGCATCTGCTTAAACGTAATCAATTTATAGCAGGTATTTATCAAGCTTTTAATGAGGAGCCTACAACCCATAATTTTTTAAAAGCGATTATGGCCAACTACATTTTAGAGGGCATTTATTTCTACTCAGGCTTCAGCTTCTTCTATACCCTTGCAAGGCAAGGTAAGATGACAGCTACAAGCACACTTTTTAAATATATTAATAGGGATGAAGTAACACATTTGGTTTTATTCCAAAATATATTAAAAGAGTTGAAAAAAGAGAATCCAGGTCTGTTTACACCAGCCTTTGAAGAAGAATTAAGAGAAATGATGCGTACAGGTGTAGAGCATGAAGTGGCTTGGGGACAGTATGTGACCAATAACCAAATCTTAGGGCTTAATGATACGCTTATAGATAGTTACATCAAGTACTTATCTAACTTAAGACTAAAAGCTATTGGCCTTGAGCCTTTATACCCAGAGATTACTGACCATCCTATGGCGTGGATTGACAACTTCTCTAGTCTTAATGCTACCAAGACAGATTTCTTTGAAGCTAAAGTAACCAATTATACCAAAGCTGCAGTATTTGATTTTGATTCATTAGAATAAATCCAAAAAGGAATTGTTTAGAAAAACAATTCCTTTTTATTATTTTCTCTTAAATACATATAAAATAAATAACTTAAGCATAAAAATAAAGGACAGGCTATATTAGAAATTCATAGAATGAGTGTATACTAAAAGAGACTACTCACACATGCAGGGAGGTATGT
>JAHLFD010000260.1:0-23329 GCA_018883975.1 Candidatus Niameybacter stercoravium | reverse complement strand
GATATGAAGACTGTAACAATTGGAATTATAGCAGGTATTGGTGGTTTAGCATTAATGGGTGCTGTAGTTAACTACTTTATCACTATTCCACTTTATGCAAAAATCTTTATGCCAATGGAAACTATTATTGAAATGGGTCATGCTATTATCCCAGCGATTAATGATAAATTCACATTAATTTTATTATCTATTACACCATTTAATATTGTAAAAGGAATAATTGTAGCTATTGCTAGCGTAGCTTTCCTTAAAGCTATACAGCCAGCACTTAAATACTTAATGCCTAAGAAAAAAGCAGCATAATAAATATATAGCAATAAAATACAAATAAAAAAGACTAGTAGAGTTGCCGCTACTAGTCTTTTTTTATAGCCAAGGCTGTGTAACTACTTTGAAATAGCCTTGTTCATGAAGGCAGTTTGGACAGAATTTAGGGGCAGTAGTTCCTAAATGTACATAGCCACAGTGTTCACATTTATAATAAACTTTCTCAGATTTTTTAAAGAGTGTTTCTTTTGCAAGTTCATTTGCAAAATGGTTGAAACGTTCTTCATGGAGTTTTTCAATCTCAGCGATCAAGGTGAAGTTATTGGCAATATCAATAAAGCCTTCACGTTTTGCCACATCAGCGAAATGGGGATAGACATTAGTGTGTTCATCATGCTCACCTGATGCAGCATCTTTGAGATTAAAAAGTGTATCTTTAATACCCGTAGGATATTCTGCATTAACAGGAATAGAAGCCTGACCTAGCCTATTACTTAAGTGTTTAAAGAAAATATTGGCATGTGCCAGTTCATTATGTGCTGTTTCATTAAACACATCATGAATTTCTATAAGGCCTTCCTTGTGTGCTACTTTAGCATAGAGGGAATAACGTGTACGAGCTTGTGACTCACCCGCAAAGGCACGCATAAGATTAAGACAAGTTTCAGATGAAGCAAAATTAGACATTTAGGGCTCACTCCTTTTATGACAATATTCTCAGTATGCGTGATTAAGAGAAAATTATGCATAAAGTGAAAGGACTTTTGTCATACTTTAAAGGCAAAGGACAGGGAAAGAGTTGAAACTTGAAACAAACAGTATTACAATAATTCTGAATGACTAAGAGAAAGGAAACACCTATGGAATTTATCAGTTTATCAGAACAAGAAACTTTTAATAAAGGTTATGAAATAGCAAGTAAGGCAAAAAAAGGCGATATTTATTGTCTTATTGGAGATTTAGGTGTAGGCAAAACGATTTTCTCAAAAGGTTTTGCAAAAGGGCTAGGTATTGATGAACATATTACAAGTCCTACATTTACAATAGTACAGGAATATGATGGCAATATGCCACTTTACCATTTTGATATGTATCGTATTGAAGATCCAGATGAGTTAGAAATGATTGGTTATGAAGACTACTTCTTTGGTGAAGGCGTATGCCTTGTAGAATGGGCTAATAACGTATCAGATGCTATTCCAAGTACGGCAAAATGGATTACAATAGAAAAAGATTTAGAGCAAGGCTTTGATTATAGAAAAATTACAATGAAATAGGTGATACAATGAATATATTAGCAATAGATGCATCAGGTCTTTCAGGCAGCGTTGCCTATATAAGTGACTATAAATTAGTAGGTGAATATTATATTTGTCATAAGTTGACACATTCACAAACGATTATGCCGATGCTTGAACATTTAAGAAATATGATAGGATTAGATCTAGGCCAGGTAGATGCAGTAGCTGTTACAAGTGGACCAGGTTCTTTTACAGGTATTCGTATCGGCGTAGCTACAGCTAAAGCTATGGCGCTTGCTATAGGTGTACCTATTATTGGTATTCCGACTTTAGATGTTATGGCAAATAATATGACTTTTACAGACAAGCTTATTTGCCCAATTATGGATGCAAGAAGAAATCAAGTGTACACAAGCCTTTATAGATGGGAAGAAGATACATTACAAAGAGTAGAAGAACATTTAGCTATTTCTATTGATGAGCTTCTAGAAAAGGTTGCTGGGGAAGAAGTAATCTTCTTAGGTGATGGCGTAGATGTAATGCGTAGTAAGATTACAGACCAACTGGGAGATAGGGCTCATTTTGCGCCAAGCTTCCTTCATATGCAAAGAGCAAGTGTACTAGCACATCTTGCGTGTCAGGCTTATGAACGTGGTGAGATGGAAAATGCAGATGACTTTGTACCAATGTATCTTAGAAAGAGTCAAGCAGAAAGAGAACTTGAGGAGAGAGAAAAAGGTGCAAATTAGAATCGCTACATTAGAAGATTTAGAAGGTATTCATCAAGTTGAAAGTGTATCTTTTAATGACCCTTGGTCTAAACAGTCTTTTAGTGATGAACTAACTAATCCGATGACTACTTATCTAGTAGCTGAAGAAGATAAGGATATACTAGGCTTTGTAGGAATGTGGGAAGTAGTAGGAGAAGGCCAGATTACCAATGTTGCTGTGCATACTAAGGCACGCAGAAGAGGTGTGGGCAAAGAGCTTATAGAAGCGCTTATTGATTATAGCAGATCAAGAAAGCTAGAAGTACTTCTTTTAGAAGTAAGAGAAGGTAATGAGCCAGCCAAGTCGCTTTACAGCTTAAATGGCTTTAAAGAGATTGGAAAACGTAAAAATTATTATACTAAACCAACAGAAGATGCTCTACTTATGGCATTAGCATTAGAAGAATAAAAAGGCAAAAAAAGCTAGCACAAAACCACTCCCCCTTTAAATAGTGGTTATGCGCTAGCTTTTTTATGTGGCAATATACTTAAGTATGAAGGATACATCAGATAGAAGAAAGTGTAGAGGAGATTCATACGCGTCATAAAATAATAAAAACCTTAAAAATAAAAAGGTGAGTATCTAAAGATTACTCACCTAATATACTTTCTAAGCCTTCAAAAAGTTTATCACTTGAAGCTGCTTTCACCTGTAATTCATAAGGGTTAGAAAGGTGGGCTGCTAAAAGTTCATCTAAAGACTCAAATGTAGATGAACCATACTTATTAATAAAAGAACTCATAGCATCCTCATCTTCTAAAGACTCTAGCTCATCTAAGATTGTCTCCAAAGAGGTTTCTTCAGTAGCTTTATTAGAAGAGGCCGTACCTATAAGTTTTCCAAGGCTCATAGCTGGCAAAGGTTCATCTAAAATTATACTTAACTGACTTATTTTCTTTTTCTTTGATTTCATAATAGGTCCCTCTGATGTCTACATGTTTTGAACCTATCATATATCAAAGTTTATTTAAAGACAATAGTTACTTAGCTTGTTTAGATTCATAGTTTTTATAAAGCAGAAAAGCTATGAGTGCAAAAAGTAAGGGGCCACCACCTGATAAAATAGTATCTAGCCAGTTACCTTTTGCTAGCCCTGGTTCAATAATAGAAAATAAGTTTGCAAATCCAATAACCACTGTAACAATAATAGAAGCAATGAGAGCTAAGGTATAGGATTTATAAATTTCAAAAGGTTTTTGAATGTTGTCTTTTTTCTTAAAGAATGGGAAGGCAGCAGATAAAAACATATAAGGAATGGTCATAGCTACATTAGTCATTATCACTAATTTATTAAAGAAAGCAGAAGCATTATCACCACCGAAGGCAACAATTAAAATGAGGATAATAACAATAACTGCTTGTACATACATAGCATAGACTGGCATATTGTTCTTAAGTTTGGTGAATTTTTTAGGCCAAAGTGCCTTAGGAGTACCTTCAATAAGTTGTTTTAGTGGTGAATAGATTAAAGTGAAGAAGGCACCTGTTAAGGCAAGAAACATGGAAAGCCCCACAAGTCTTGCAACCCACATACCTACGGTAAGAGCTGCTTGAGGGCTAGCTCCGAAGGAACTAGCAAGTACGACACCTAAGTTTTCCATTACAATATAAGTTACATTGGCTGTATTTACCCCAGGTAAAGAGAGAATTTCTTGCCAGTTAATAAAAGTACCCATCATAAAAATACCTAAGGCATATCCAATAGAGATAACAATAGCAGAAATAGTAACACCTAGAGGAAATGTTTTTTCTGCATTTTTGGTCTGGTCTACAAGCCCACCTACAGCTTCAATACCACCATAAGCAAAGATAGCATAAGTAAGGAAAGAAACAGTAGAAAGACCAGATTGATAAGCTGGATTAGGGGATACAGCAAAATCGCGTAATCCATTAAGAATAGGTTGTGCAAACTGTCCACCATTTAAAATAAGCACAATAAAGCCACCTAGTAGAAGAACCACATTTAAAAGCATAACAGCAAGCCCACCTACAGAAGTAACTTGCTTGATTTTATCAAGTCCTTGTGTAGAGATAAAGGTAACAAGGATAATCCAAAGTACAGCAAGAATACCTAACCACATAGTAGGTTTCAGGCCAAAATAAGTAAGGTTGTGAGTAAGGTCTGCTCCAAAGATGGCATTAGAAAGAGGTACCCAGATGGTAGAAGATACATTAACTTGCCATACAAGGTAAGAAGCATACCACATAAAAGTTCCAATGAAGGCGTATCTAGGACCAACAGAACGTTCCATCCAAGAATAAATACCACCTTTTTCCTGCTTATAAGCTGCACCGTATTCAGCCATCATAAAAGCATAAGGCAGGAAGAAGAAAAGTGCACCAATAAGATACCAAGGAATAGCAGCATAGCCCATAAGAAAGAATGCTCTTGGCATATTGGCAAACCCATATACGGATGTAAAAATCATTAATACTAGCGAAAATAAAGTCAGTTGTTTCTTTGAATCAGTTGACATCTTAGTCCTCCTTAGCAATCAATAAACTATTATTAGAGTGCACTAAAATGCAAAAAATATGTTAAAAACCTCAGATTATGTATATAATAGAAACGACAAAGACTAAGTGAAGCTAAGCGGAGGAAAATGAAATGAGAGTACTTAATACCAAGAAGAGTATTTTAGAATATATTGCCGAAGCACAAAAATTAGGTAAAGAAGGCATGGACCCAGATCGTATGGCAGAAATTTATAAAGAAATTTATGATGCCATAGAAGCTATGAGTCCTAATGTTAAGGCAAATACTATTGTATTTCTTAAAAATGAACTTAAAAAAGGGATTGGTAAATATCAACCTGTAGACCCAGATAAAAAAGAAGACTATTTTATGGAATTCTTTAAAGAGGCTTATCCAGAAGGAAAACGTAGAAAAGAATATACTTATACACTTGTAGATCCTAGTAAGATTACAGTAGATCAAATTTTGCACACACTTAAATATATCAATAGCTACTGTAAAGATAACCGTATCTCCCAAGATCAGAAAAAATCTATCATTCCAATGATAGAAAGAATAGCAAAAACAGATAGTTTAAAACACATTAATCAAGTACGTAGCATGGAGTACTTAAGAAAAGCAGTACGTGTACGTATTGAGAAGTCTCCTAAAGGACATATTGTTACAAGATGTTAACAGGTCATATAAAAGAATTGACCTATTAAAGGGGTATGTATAAAATTGCATTAAATTAATATTGGTACAAAGTAAGGAGTTTAAGTCATGAATATTTATGAAGCAGCAAAAAAAGCAAGGGAAGCCTCTATTATATTACAGGCAGTAGAATCAGATGCTAAAAGAAAAGCATTAGAAAGTATTAAGGAAGCTTTAGAAGCTCATAAAGAAGCAATCTTTAAAGCTAACCAAGTAGACCTTGAAGTGAGTGAGGATCAAGATGTGTCTATGCCAGTACTTAAAAGGCTACGTTTTGATGAAGCTAAGTTACAAGATGTATTAGATGGTATTGAAAGCTTAGTACATATGGAAGAGCCTGTAGGCAAAGTACAAATGCAAACAGAGCTTGATGAAGGACTTATTTTAACACGTGTATCTTGTCCAATTGGCGTAATTGGTGTTATTTTTGAATCAAGACCAGATGCACTTGTGCAAATTTCAAGCCTTTGCTTAAAAAGTGGTAATGCTGTACTTTTAAAAGGTGGTAGTGAAGCTAAAGAGACAAATAAAATTTTATTTGAAATTATTAAGAAGGCTTCAGAAGAAGCAGGTATGCCAGAAGGATGGATTACACTTATGGAGACAAGAGAAGAAGTAAGTGAAATCCTTAAAATGAATAAAGAAATTGACCTACTTATCCCAAGGGGTTCAAATGAGTTTGTACAATATATTATGAGAAACTCTGATATTCCAGTTATGGGTCATGCTGATGGTATTTGCCATACTTATGTAGATGAACATGCAGACCTTGATTTAGCTGTAAAGGTAGTAACAGATTCTAAAACGCAGTATGTATCTGTATGTAATGCTTTAGAAACTTTACTTGTTCATGAAAAGGTAGCAAATGAATTCCTTCCAAGACTTAAAGAATCTCTTGAAAGCAAAGGTGCTACTATTAAAGGATGCGCTAAAACACGTGCTATCATTGAGTGTGAAGAAGCTACAGAAGAAGATTGGCAAACAGAATACCTAGATTATATTTTATCTATTAAAATTGTAAGTAGCTTAGAAGAAGCTATCTGCCATATCAATACTTATGGTTCAGGTCATACAGACTGTATCGTATCAGCAGATGAAGAAGCTGTACAAAAGTTCATGATGCTTGTAGATTCAGGAAATGTATTCTGCAATGTATCTACACGTTTTAGTGATGGATTCAGATATGGATTTGGTGCAGAAGTAGGTGTAAGTACTTCTAAAATTCATGCAAGAGGCCCAGTAGGTATTGAAGGACTTCTTATTTATAAATACAAACTTTTAGGTCACGGACACATTGTAGGAGACTATGCATCTGGAGTAAGAAAGTTTACACATAAAAAATTAGTTTAAGATTAATTAAAAAAGAAGCATCTACAAATAAGTATTGTAGGTGCTTCTTTTAATTAATCTATGGAAGAGGATAAATAATTTCACAATTTGCCTTACTAGCTACGTCCATAAGTGAGTCAGGAAGGACTTTGTCAGTAATGAGATAATCAATATCCTTATAAGCGCTTAAATAAAATTTATAATTAGTATAAACCTTGCTGTTATCACAGAGCATAAGAGAAAGTTTGGCATTTTCAAGCATCTGCTTTTTAACTAAGGCCTGCTGCATACTTGGTTCATAGAAACCTTTTTCATCTAAACCGCTGCAAGAAAGGATACATAAGTCTAAATTGAATTGTTTGATATAGTCTAGAGCAGACTCACCTACGATGCCACTTGACCCCTCACGGCTATAGCCACCAGTAATAAAAAGTTCAGCTGTTGTATTTTGCATAAGTGCATAAGCTGTTTCGATACCATTTGTAACAATTGTAAGATTTTTGTAGTGAGCTAACATAGGACAGAGCTGCAGCACTGTAGAACTAGAATCTAGAAAAAGAGACATGCCATCTGTTAGAAAGTCTTTTGCTAAATGGCAGATAGTAAGTTTTTGTGGTATATGCTCCTTGTTACGAAGTTTAAAATGCTTTTCTTTGCTATTCGTCATAAGAAGTCTAACAAAACCTTTTTCACGTTGTGCAAGCCCCATTTCTTCAAGTGCAATCAAATCACGTCTAATTGTAGAATGACTATAGGCAAGCAGATGAGATAAGTCTGCTATGGCTATAGCTTTTTTTTGTTTTAAAATCTCCAAAATATGTTCTTGTCGTGTATTCAATGACCCAATCCCCTTAGTACGTTCATAAAAGATGAATTATTTTTCACTATTTTAAGCGTTTTATTGAAAAAAATCAATACAGCGTTCATCTCTTTAAATTCTAGGATGAGGCTATAAAATAAGGGAGAAGGAGAGTGAATAACTTGCAAATTACAAATCAAAAAATGCTTAAAAAACTTTTTATGATAAGTTGGATCAGTTATTTTATTTCTTATATAGGAAGACTTAATTATGCAGCTTCTATGATAGAAATTGGACAGAGTGAAGGCTATACAACTATCCAGCTAGGGGCTGTAGTAACAGCCTTATTTGTTACATATGGTATTGGTCAGCTTATAAGTGGTGTAATAGGGGATTATTGTTCACCAAGAATTTTAGTAGGTATGGGACTTATAGGATGTAGTCTTTGTAATGTACTCATGTTTGTATCTAATAGTTATTGGCAGCTTATTATAATATGGGGATTAAATGGCTTTGCTTTATCGCTTATATGGCCACCTATGGTGAAACTTTTTTCAAAGCACATGCCAAAAGATTACTTACATAAAAGTTGCTTTAATATACAAACTTCAGTAGCGTTAGGAACATTTGCTACTTATGTACTGTGTTCAAGCTTACTTATAGTATGGAACTGGCGTACTATTTTCATAGTAACAGCTCTTTTCTTAATGGGAGCTGCAGTAGCTTGGAACAAAGTCATTAGAGAGGTAGAGGTCTATGCTGACCAGTATGGTGAGGTAGAAGAAGCATTCCATGTATTAGAAGAGAAGAAAGAGATAGAGAAAATAGATGAGAAAGCATCTCTCTTGAAGCTTTCTGTAAAATCAGGATTAGTGATTACTTTAATAGCGGTTCTTATTATGGGATTCTTGAAAGATGGAATTATGACTTGGGTACCGCAGTATATAACAGATACTTTTGGAGCAAACAGTTATTTCTCCATATTCCTTACAGCATTCTTACCACTTGTTAATTTATCTGGTATTTATATTATTAAATATATTAACAGCAAGAATAATGGAGATGACCTTAAAACAACAGCTTTATTTTATGGTGTAAGTACAGTGAGTTTATTGCTACTTGTACTTGTAGGTGGAAATAGTATGTACTTATCCGTGTTTTTCTTTGCTGTTGTTACTTCATGTATGTTAGGAATCAATACTATTTTAGTCAGTATCTTACCAACTTACTTTATTAAATATAATAAAACTTCCCTTGTTGCAGGTCTTACTAACTGTATAACTTATTTAGGAAGTGCTTTATGTGGGTATGGACTTGGTGCGTTAGTAGAAGGTTTTGGATGGAATGTAACAAGTATTGTACTAGTAGGTATTTGTATATTAGGTATTATAGCAGCAGTACTTGCAAGACCGCTATGGCAGAAATTTAAGCAATAAAGGAGAACAAAATGAAAATTAAATATTTAGGAACGGCAGCTTACGAAGGATTCCCAGGATTATTTTGTGAATGTGAGGCTTGTCAAAAAGCAAATGCAGAAGGCGGAAAGAATATTCGTTTACGTGCAAGTATGATTATTAATGAAGATGCACTAATAGATTTTGGACCAGACATCTATATGCAAAAACTTAGATACAACTTGAATCTGGCCAATATAAGACACTTTATTATGACACATTCTCACTCAGACCACTTTAACCCGTTTGATTTGATGGCAAGGAGTGAAGGTAACTACTCACATTTTCAGGGTGAGAATAAAGGGTCTAAAGTAAATGTATATGGAAATGAAAAAGTAAAAGAGTTTTTTGATCTTGCTGTAAAAGTTGAGTTTGGTGGTCATCAAGACTTTATGAATTATATAGAAGTTGTACCTTTTAAAACTTATGAGGCAGGAACACTTAAAGTGACACCACTTCTTGCACAACATCAGCCAGATGAAAAGTCGCTTATTTATCTTATTGAAGAAGAGGGAAGAACTTTATTATATGCTAATGATACAGGAATTTTTCCAGAAGCTACATATGAATATCTTCAAAATGTAAAATTAGATGTAGTAAGCTTAGACTGCACACATGGTGCACGTTATGCAGGAGGAACGGGGCATCTTGGTCTTGAAACATGTGTACAAACAAAAGAACGTTTACTCAATATGGGTAGCGCATATGAAGATACAACTTTTATTATCACGCATTTCTCACATAATGGTGGTTTATGCCATGAAGATTTAGAAAAGGTTGCTATGCTACATGGTTTTGTCGTAGCATACGATGGAATGGAAATGAAAATTTAATAAGTATTAAGGGCTATTGCTTATATCTAAAAGGATTGAGCAATAGCCTTTTTTGATAGGTAAGGGGTATAGAATTGTATAAAAATCTACAGAATTGGCAATAATTCACAAATAAAGTTTGAAATTATGTAAAAAAGTTAATCGTCACTCAAATTAAAATATGCTATAATTTATTATGAGGTAAAGGAGCGTTGCACTAGTGAAAAAATATAAGGTCAAACCCTATCAAAGTTATTATCATTATAAACGTCAGAAGATGATGAGCAAAAGAATTATTTGCGCTGTTGTATTGCTAGGCCTAGTTTTCGCTGTACTTATTAGAACACATAAAATAGAACTTCAAGATATGAATAAACTATTTAACAGTTCTAAAGTAGCTGTATTAGAAGAAAGTACACCTGTTTATTTAGAACAAGATTCAGTTCAATATGATGTACATATGACGCCAACTAGTGTCAAAGGAGTTTACTTACCTGCCACTTATATGTCACAGTTAGATACATTAATTGAACTTGCAAAAGAGACAGAAGTTAATGCAATTGTTATAGATATTAAAGATGATAATGGATACCTCACTTTTAAATCAGATAATCCTGCTTTAGTGGGAGCTGTCAAAGATAAACCTCTTATCTCGGATATTGAAAAGGTTATGAATAAGCTTTATAAGGCTGGGATCTATCCTATTGCGCGTATTGTAAGCTTTAAGGATAATGTAAGGACCAAATCTAATCCTGACAAGGCCGTAAGATGGCAAGATGGTACACCTTTTACTACGAGTAAGGGTGAGGGGTGGCTTAATCCTTATGATAAGGATAACTGGGATTATCTCTTGGAAATTAGTAAAGAAGCTATTAATTTAGGATTTAAAGAAATACAATTTGATTATATTAGGTTCCATGAATCTATGGAGGGGAAAAACTTAGATTTCCCGGACAATAAGTCAAAAATTGATATTATAACAGAATTTACCCAGTACATGTATGAGCATCTACATTCATATGGTGTAGTAGTATCAGCAGATGTGTTTGGAACAATTATTACAAGTAAAGTAGATGCAAAAATTGTTGGACAGGATTATGCTGAGTTATCTAAGCATTTAGACTATATTTGTCCAATGATTTATCCATCCCATTATGGAGAAGGTTCTTTTGGTATTACTTATCCTGACCTGTATCCATATGAACTTATACTAGAAGTAATGCAGTATTCAAATGCTGTTATAAGAGATGTACCTAGAAGCGAGAGGAGAGCTAAGGTAAGGCCTTGGCTACAGGATTTTACAGCATCTTGGCTTGGTACTTATCAGCAATATGAGGGAGAACAAGTTAGAGCACAGATTTTAGCAACCTATGATGCACTTGGTAAAGAGTGGTTACTATGGAATGGTGCCGGGAAGTACCATAGTGATGCTTTAGAAGAAGAATAGGGGTGTGAGGGGTATATGGATGAGAGAAAAATTATTTTAATGTCAAAGTTAGCAATAGAAGAGAAAACACATTTAAAGAAAGATGAAAAGATTACAAGTTATTATCCGGAAGACTACGTCTATATGAATAATTTTAAAACACGGTGCTTAGTAGTGCTTTTAGTAGGTATAGGATGTATAGGACATATTTTTATGCGTATCCAGTTAGGTTTAACATTTCCGACTACAATACAGGAAATTTTTTCGGATTATATTGTACCTTATGGGGGAATAGTAATATTAGTAGCGTGGATTTATACTATTTTATCAACATGCGTTTATAAAAAACGTTATGCACAGGCCAATAAACGTATAAGTAATTACAGAAAAACATTAAGAGAATTAGAAGAGTATGAAGTAGATAAAAGTGAGGGGGGAATGGCGTATGCAACTAGATGAAAGAATATTGATTATGAGAGATAAAGTACTGCAGTTCTATAAAATATATGAGAAGATTTGGATAGGAATGGCCAAGTTTCTAAGTGTGATTCTAGTGATGGTAACCATTAATAGAGCTATTGGCTATGCTGCCACACTTACAAGGTCGTACATAATAGCTGTTTTAGCACTAGTAAGTACCATGCTCCCTGCACAATATATAATGTTGGAGATACTAGGAGTTATTATCATTCACTTACTACACTTTAATTGGGTTATAGGGTTAGTAGCACTTGTTATTTTTATCAGTCTATATATTTTATTCATTAGGCTATATCCAAAGGAAAGCTTGCTCATTATTGTAACCATGCTAGCTATGAAGGTTGGATTACTATGTATGCTCCCTATTGTAGCAGGTTTGTTTGGAGGACTTGGCGCAATCATTGCTATATTAATTGGAGTAGTAGGACATTTTTCTTTTACATCTTTAGAGATGATGCTCCAAAGTTTATTAAAAACTGAAGATCTAGTTGTATGGATTCAAGAGAGTTTAAATCTTTATATAACCCAGATTTTTTATAATAAAGAATTATTAGCGACGTTAAGTGTATGCCTAATAGTATTTTGCCTTGTATACATTATTAGAAGACAGGTCATAGACTATGCACCTTATTTAGCAGTAGTTATTGGTGGGGTTATGAATATATTAGGTTTTATACTGGCGGAACTTTTCCTAGATATTTCAATGAATACATTTTTATTAGTATTTATGACTATACTAAGTGTAGTCATCGCACTGGGTATTCAATTTGTATCAAGGCCGGCAGATTATTCAAGAAGTGAGTCTATACAGTTTGAAGATGAGGATAATTATTATATGGTGAAGGTTATACCGAAAATGCAGGTAAGGAAAAGTATAACGAAAGTACAGAAGGTATATATTCCACCTAATAGAACAGAAGAAATAAATATGGAAGAATAAAGAGACACTTGTTGTCTCTTTTCTTATATCCTAGCAAAAAGACAGCCATAATTTTTTTATACAAGTAACGGCTGTAATTTAAATATAATCATGATATAATAAAAACAAAATATGTAAAAAGGGGTTGCACTACTTGGATGTTATAGGAGAAGCGTTAGACAAGATTGGCTATCTTAGTATTCCTCGCATTGGCATAAGGGATATTATTGATATATTAGTCGTGGCATTTTTCTTTTATAAAGTGTTAATGTGGATTAAGGATACAAGAACATGGGCACTTTTGAAAGGTGTTGTGATTATTATTGTCATTGCAGTAGTTGCCTTTGTTTTTCAACTGCATACAGTATTATGGATTATTTCAAATGCTATTACACTAGGAGCAATAGCAGTCCTTGTTCTATTTCAACCAGAACTTCGAAGAGCTTTAGAGCAGATTGGTAGGGGAAACTTTTTAGGGTCCATCTTATCAACAGAAGAAGTCAATAGACAAGGTTTATCTGAAGAAACTGTAGATGCTATCGTAAAGGCTTGCATGCAGATGTCAAAGGTAAAAACAGGAGCATTGATTGTTATTGAGCAAGAAACAAAGTTAGGAGATGTAGAAAGAACAGGCATACCTATTGATGCAGTTGCTTCTAGTCAATTGCTTATTAATATATTTGAGAAGAATACACCACTTCATGACGGAGCGGTTATTATCAGTAACAATAGAGTTACAGCAGCAACTTGCTTCTTGCCACTTAGTGATAGTTTAGAAATCAGTAAGGACTTAGGGACAAGACACCGTGCGGCTATTGGTGTATCAGAAGTTACAGATGCAAGAGTAGTCGTTGTATCTGAAGAGACAGGCAGTATTTCTTATGTGAAGAATGGTAAAATTAAAAGAGGGCTAGGAGCAGACGAACTTAGACGTATTTTAAGTACACATAAAAAACGTAAGAAACATGATATTAAAATGGTCCTATGGAAAGGAAAACAAAAAAATGAATAGATTTTTTTCAAATAATGTAGCATGGAAAATCATTTCTCTTTTGTTAGCAACCTTACTATGGTTCTTTGTGATAAACTATCAAAATCCTGAGCTCACACAAGAAATTAAGACCAATGTTACCATTCGTGGCATTAATGAATTAGAAGCTAAAGGTTATGTATTGGAAAATGAAGAGCAGCTAAGGAATATGCAAGTAAGAATTTTACTTAAAGGTCCAAGGTTAGAAATGGAAAGGTTAAAAAGCGACAATGTCCAGATAGATGTTAGGCTAGACCTTACACAATATGCTAACTTATTGACTGAAGAGGATGCAGTTTCAATAGAAAAGCCTATTCAAATTACAGCGCATACCAATATTGAAGGGATTATAGTAGAAGATATACGTCCTAAAACAGTAGGAGTAATTTTTGAAAGAGAAGAACAGGCTACAAGAAATATTCATTACACCATTCAAAATGAAAGTAATAGTGAATATGCTGCACTTGACCCAATCTTAAAACCTGCCACAGTAGAAATTAGTGGACCAAAGAGTAGTGTAGAGAAAGTAGAAACTGCACAAATTAATATTAATGTAGATAACTTCTCAGAAGATGTACTAAGCTATACTGTACCTATTATACTTTTAGATGAGCGAGGAGAAGAGGTAATAGGGGTTAAGAAGGTTCCTGAATATGTAGAGGTTACTTTACCAATTGGTAAGAAGAAACGTGTTCCGTTAGAGCCTCAATTTAAAGGAACATTACCACCAGGCTACATTAAAGCGAATACACTTGTAAGTCCACAAGAGATTACGATTGTAGGTAAGGCTGCTATTGTAGATACTATTCAATCTATCAAACTTGAGAAAATTGCGTTAGATAATGTTATTCAAAGTAATAATTTTAGGACAGATTTCATTTTGCCAGAGGGTGTTGAATATATTGATAATATTGAGCCTAAAGCTACTGTAACCTTAGAAATTCAGAAAGAAACAGATTATAACTATCAGGTGCCAGTAAGTGAATTAAATCTACAAGTTATAGGGTTACCAGAAGGTTATACTTATGAAGTAATAGATGAAACTGTAAGTATTGTATTGGCAAGCACAGCAGAAAAATTACTTGCATTTAAACCAAATCAAATACAAGTAACGGCAGATTTTTCTTCAATACAAGATATTATAGCAGGGGAATACCGTATACCATTACAAATTGTAGTGCCCGATGAATTTAAGGTAGTCAATGTACCTGTATATATGAATATTCTCGTCAATGCACCAGTTGACGAGGTGCCAGTAGAACCTGAAGTGCCAGTAGAACCTGAAGTACCTGAAGTACCTGTAGAAGGTGAGGAAGATACAACGGTAGGTACAGAAGACCAACCTGTAGTTGAAGAATAAAATATAAAGGCTACCATTTTATGGTAGCTTTTTGTAAAGTAAGACCTGCATTAAATTCTTATGTATGTCGTACACTGATAATATATCAAAGAAAGCGAGACGAATTTTATGGGAAAATTATTTGGGACAGATGGCGTCCGTGGTGTCGCTAATAGTGAGTTAACTGGTCAATTAGCTTTCCATTTAGGGCAAGCTGGAGCATATATACTTACTAAGGAAACAAAGAAGCAACCTAAAATTTTAGTAGCAAGAGATACAAGAATATCAGGAACTATGTTAGAATCTGCATTAGTTGCAGGGATTTGCTCAGTAGGTGCTAAGGCTATTTGTATAGGTGTTATTCCAACACCAGCAGTAGCTTATCTTACTAAGGAATTAGGAATGGATGCAGGTGTTATGATTTCTGCTTCTCATAATCCTTTAGAGTTTAATGGTATTAAGTTTTTTAATGCAGAAGGATACAAATTGAGAGATGACTTAGAAGATGAAATAGAAAATCTCATTGTATCTAGACCGGATAGTATTCCACTACCTGTAGGTGAAGAAATAGGAACATGGCAAAATGATCATAGTGTAATAGAAAGCTATATTAATTTTGTATGTGATACCATTCCAGGAGACCTAAAGGGTATTAAAGTACTTGTAGACTGTGCAAATGGAGCAGCATCTGAAGTGGCACCTCTTGCATTAAGACAGTTAGGTGCTGAGGTAGAGGTTATTCATAATAAGCCAAATGGTGTTAATATTAATAAACTATGTGGTTCTACACATATGGAAGACTTAAGTAGACAGGTAGTAGGACGAGGTATGGAAGTCGGGATTGCCTTTGATGGTGATGCAGATAGATGTTTAGCAGTAGATGAAGCTGGACAGTTGATTGATGGAGACCAAATTATGAGTATTATTGGTTCAGATATGAAAAGAGATGGCAGACTCAAAAAAGATACTATTGTAGCTACTGTTATGAGTAACATAGGTTTTAGTATTATGAGTAAGAAAGAAGATATCCATCTTGTGCATACACGTGTAGGAGACAGGTATGTATTAGAGAATATGGTTAAGCATGGTTATAACTTAGGTGGTGAGCAGTCAGGTCATGTTATTTTCTTAGATTATAATACAACGGGTGATGGGCTTATTACCGCCATTCAGCTACTTTATGTTATGAAGAAAACAGGAAAGAAATTAGGTGAGCTAAAACAAATTATGGATGTATATCCACAAGTTTTAGTCAATGCACATGTTAAAAATGAAAATAAACATGCTTATTTAGAGGATTTAGAGATTCAAGAAGAAATTAATAAGCTGGAAGCTCAGTTTAAAGATGAAGGACGCATCTTAATTAGACCATCTGGAACAGAACCTTTAGTACGTGTTATGATAGAAGGAAAAGATAAAGAAGTCATGGAAGCGGCGGCTAA
Organism: Candidatus Niameybacter stercoravium; assembly: GCA_018883975.1. Classification (GTDB taxonomy): domain Bacteria; phylum Bacillota; class Clostridia; order Lachnospirales; family Cellulosilyticaceae; genus Zhenhengia; species Zhenhengia stercoravium. Next base: position 6,851 of record JAHLFD010000260.1, on the reverse strand, counting down.
AGAGCTTGCAAAACTCATTGAGAAGAGATTAAGCTGATTTATGCAAAAAGACCTACTAATAATAGGTCTTTTTTTATACAAATTTATTGAATTTCTATTTATTAATATTCTAATAATATGTTAATATTAAAGAAGATAGTTTGTATAAGTCGGTGAGCATATGAGAAAAAAGATAGTACATATCATAATAGGTATATTGTTATTAGGAATAGGGATAAGTTTAATAAAAGAATATCGTATAAAAGAAGCTATGCAAATCACACAAGAAGATATATTAGAGGACCATTTTTATGATCAATATGAATGGATTAGTGATAGATTTGTAAGAAATAGTTTTACTGATGAAGGACAGGGTGTGCAAGATGAGGAAAGTATTTTTGCAAGCCTTAATTTGTTATATATGGAATATTTATTAAACGATAATAATCGCATTGGTTTTGAAAAGATCGTACGTTTTATGCAGGAAAATTTATTAACTGAAGAAGGATTAGTAGGTTTTGGGGCCCATAAAGATCTGGATGTAGATACGATGGAAGTTATAGAGAAGACTTCTCTATCAGATAATCTTAAATTTTATAAGCTACTTACTAAGGCTTATTTGGCATGGGGAGAACCTTATTATAGTGATTTAGCAGAGAAAATAGCAAAGAAAATTCAACCGTATAATATAAAGAATGGTAAATTTAATTTATGTTATGAAGATGAAGCAGAACATGGAGAGATTGAGCTTTATGAGTTAGATTTAAAAGGACTTGCTTTATTAGCAGAGGATCAGATGCTTCAGAAAGATATTTATAAACAAAGTAAAAAGATATTAAAAAATGCCTATATACATAATGAACTTCCTCTTTATTACAGTAGCTATGATTATATAAATAAAGTTTATATAGAAACAGAAAGAATAGATACATTAGAGAGCTTACTTATTGTTAAAGAACTAGCAGAGAATAATGGACTAAAAAAAGATACAGTTAAATGGCTTAAGACTCAGCTTAAATCAGGTGGTATTTATGAGCAATATAATACGCATACGGGTATTGTAACAAGCCATGAAGAGCGTATTTCTATTTATGCTGTTGTAGCACAAATAGGTAAAGTGGCAGGAGATATTGAACTGTATACATTAGCTATGGAAAAAATGTTGAGTTTTCAAGTGAAAGATTCTAAAAGTGAGTTTTACGGTAGCTTTATAAGTAAAGAAACAGGCAAGGCAGATTGTTATGAAAACTTACAAGCTTTGCTTGCTTTTTAAAGTCATAAAAAATAAGCGATAGGGACACTATCGCTTTTGGAAATAGATATTTAGGGTTTTAATATTTATACAATTAATGTTGGGGTTTTTGAGATAATGTTCAATGGGGAGGAATCAACAATTATCTCAAGCATAGTTTAAACCGATTGAACCGAAGTTATACAACAAAATAAATGAATTAAAAATAAATAAGTTAAAAATAAAAGAGGCTGTAAATATTACCTATATACTTAATGGGGGTAAGGGGTATATAATAAGATCAGAGATAATGCTTGAAATAACAGCCGTACAAAGCGGTAGGGGGTGCCGGAAGTGCAAGGTGAAGTGAAGTGCAATTGTTGTGGACAGCCTATTAAAAAAATAGATGGGCGAAACTATGAGGATTATTTACATGTAAAAAAGACATGGAGCTACTTTTCCTCAAAGGACCTTACAAAGCATTCATTTAACATATGTGAAGCATGTTATGATAAATGGATTAAGGATTTTGCCATACCAGTTGATGAGGCACCAGTAATTGAAATCTTTAATTGTGAAGATGAATAAATTTAAAGACGTATGAAATAGACTATTTCATACGTCTTTTTTTATAAAATGCTCAAATATAGGCTCAAAGTTGTAACACTTGTCATAAAAGGATATAATACTATTATAAGTACAGAAAGGATGTATATAATGTTAGATATTTGTTTATTAGGAACAGGAGGCATGCTTCCATTGCCGGAAAGATTTTTGACAGCAATGCTTGCAAGGTATAATGGAAGAAAGCTACTTATAGATTGTGGTGAAGGTACTCAAGTTACCATGAAACTTTTAGGATGGGGATACAAAACACTAGATGTACTTTGTTTTACTCACTATCATGGAGACCATGTTACGGGACTTCCAGGCTTGCTTTTAACTTTAGGAAATGCAGGAAGGCAGGAACCTTTAACTATTATAGGACCACCGGGATTGAAGAAAATTGTAGATGGATTAACTGTTGTATGTCGTGATATCACCTTTGATCTTAATCTTATCGAGCTTCCTTATGAAAAACAAGAGCTAGTAGTAGGAGAATTCCATATTTCCGTACTACCTGTTCCGCATAAAGTACCATGTTTTGCTTATACCATAGAAGGTAAGAGACAGCCTAAATTTGTAGTAGATAAAGCAAAAGAGAATAAAGTGCCACAAAAATACTGGAAAATGCTTCAGTTAGGTAATGAGGTTGCTGAAGATGGTAAAGTTTATACACCTGATATGGTATTAGGTGAAGCTAGAAAAGGGATTAAGGTATCATACTGTACAGATTGTAGACCAATAGATGCTTTAACAGCTTTTGTTCAAGACGCTGACCTTTTCATATGTGAAGGCATGTATATTGAAGAAGAATTAGAACAAGTGAAAAAGTATAAGCATATGTTAGCGAGTGAAGCTGCACGTGTAGCAAAAGCTGGAAATGTAAAAGAATTATGGCTTACACACTTCAGTCCGGCAGTGCCAAATTCTAAAATAGATATTACGAATATAAAAGAAATTTTTGCAAATACCATAGCAGGTACAGATCGAATGACAAAGACTATAGGTTTTGAAGAGTAATAACTATTTATAGGGGGGCATATGAGAAAAGCAGTAGCACTTGTTATAATGATTGTTGTTTGTAGTATTTATTTCATAGCCATGAATGATGCAGAGAATGGGCAGCAAGGAGACACAAGTACAAGCACTTTAGTAGAAGTCCCAGATACAAAAGATGAGAGATTAATAGTTATTGAAGATATTATAGAAGAGATAGAAAAGGAATATCCCCCTACCCCTAAGTTTCTCATGGAAACCAATAATACTATTATGGTATTGCAATATGATCAAGGGGTTACGCCAGAAGTTATAGAAGAGACGGTAAAGGCATTGGAGATGCTTTATAGTGAAGAGGCCTTAAGTCGTAATACTTATAGTAGCCAGTTAGAATGGATAGAAGAAATTCGGGCTAATAAAGAAGCAGATGTATACCTAGTAGGAAGTACAATAGACTCTATTACATTTCCTACCCCAGAGAAAGCGTTTGTAGAAGTTACACATGAAATGACTAAAAAAATGCAAAAAAGGCAATATACATTAATTAAGCAAGATGGACTATGGAAGATTGATAGCTATAAGGAACTTGCTGAAAGTGAAAGATAAGAAAGCGTTGGAGGAGCAAAGATGAAAGAAACAAAAATACTCGCTATTGAGACATCTTGCGATGAGACAGCAGCAGCTGTTGTTGTAAATGGTAGAGATGTACGTTCAAATATTATAGCAACACAAATTGACTTGCATACTAAGTACGGCGGTGTTGTACCTGAAATTGCGTCAAGAATGCATGTGGAGAAAATCAACTATGTTATTAATGAGGCACTTGAGAAAGCAGAAATAACGTTAGATGATATTGATGCTATTGGTGTAACATATGGGCCAGGGTTAGTAGGTGCATTATTAGTAGGTGTTGTAGCAGCAAAAGCACTTGCATTTACTAAGAATATTCCTTTAGTTGGTGTACATCATATAGAAGGACACATTGCAGCTAACTATATTCAGCATTCTGAACTTGAGCCTCCATTTTTATGTCTTGTAGTATCAGGTGGACATACACATCTGGTTAAAGTTAAAGACTATAATGACTATGAAATTATGGGTAAAACAAGAGATGATGCAGCAGGAGAAGCTTATGATAAGGTAGCAAGAGCCATAGGGCTTGCTTATCCGGGTGGACCAAAGATTGATGCTCTAAGTAAGGAAGGTAATAAAGACGCTATTAAATTCCCTAAAGCTATGATTAGTGATGGATATGATTTCAGCTTTAGTGGACTTAAATCAGCAGTACTTAACTATGTTAATAGTGCCAAAATGAAAGATGAGCCTATTAATGTAGCAGACATTGCAGCAAGTTTTCAGCATACAGTAGTAGAAGTACTTGTTACGAAAACAATGGCACTTGCAAAAGCGGAAGGTATTACTAAAATTGCTTTAGCAGGTGGGGTTGCAGCTAATAGTGGTTTATGCGAAGGAATGAGTGAAGCATGTAAAAAACATGGATTCACACTTTACCATCCAAGTAAGATTTTATGTACAGATAATGCAGCCATGATTGGTTCAGCTGCATATTATGAATATTTAAGGGGATCAAGAGCAGACATGACATTAAATGCTGTACCTAATTTGGCAATTGGGCAAAAAGCATACTAAGGGGGAACATAATGCAAAAGATTATAAGGTTTTTAACCTCGGGGATTATTGCAGGTATTGCTGCTGTTACAGTTATAGACTTAGAAGAAAAGCAAATTATTCCACCAGACCTTGGAAGTACATTAGAAGGATTATTTAAATTTTTATATGAATATAAAGAGCTTATTGTGTTTGCAATAGTTTTTGGCCTTATGTTTATAACATTTGGTGCACTTATAGCAAAAATATTAGCACCAAAAGTAGAGAGAGCACTTATTAAACATTCTATGCAAGAAACACTTATGTATATTATTGGACTCGCTATAGGTTTAGGAATGGCAAATCTGCTTGGAGCACCTCTATTAAATGGGAAATCAGGAATCATCAACGTACTATGGGGAGTTTTCTTATATCTTGGGTTAGGTTATATAGGCGTATATATTGTTCATATAAAGAAAGAAGAGATGAAGGGGTGGTTTACAAAGAAAGATTCAAACACTTTAGTAAGCGCACCTAAGATTCTTGATACAAGTGTTATTATAGATGGACGTATTTTAGACATTATCAAAACCCGTTTTTTAGAAGGGAAGATTATTATCCCAACTTTTGTACTAGATGAGCTACGTCATATTGCAGACTCCTCAGATAAACTAAAGCGTAATAGAGGCCGAAGAGGATTAGATATTCTTAATGAGATTCAGAACTTAAAGAATGCCCCTATAGAAGTTATGGAGATAGATTATAAAAATATTAAAGAAGTCGATATAAAGCTTTTAAAATTGGCAGATCAGATTCAGGGTGTTGTGGTAACGAATGATTTTAATCTTAATAAAGTAGCGCAGTTACAAAAAGTAGTTGTACTTAATATTAATGATTTGGGAAATGCTGTGAAACCTGTAGTACTTCCTAATGAAGAAATGGTTGTTACTATTGTAAAAGAAGGTAAAGAGCAGGAACAAGGTATTGCTTATTTAAATGATGGGACAATGATTGTTGTAGAAGGTGGCAAAAAAGCTGTAGGTGAAACTAAAACGGTACTTGTTACAAGTGTGCTCCAAACCTCTGCAGGGCGCATGATTTTTGCTAAAATCATTAAATAAGTAAAAGGAGTTAAGGAATGAAATATATATCAGCTATTATTGTTGCCGGTGGTAGTGGTTCACGTATGGGAACTAGTACTAAAAAACAATATTTAAAAATTAAAGATAAAGAGATTCTTGTCTATACAGTAGAATGTTTTCAAAATATGCCAGAGATACAAGAGATTATTGTTGTAACAGGTAAGGAAGATATAGCTTATGTAGAGCAGCTTTTAAAAGATACTTATAAGCTTGATAAAGTAAGCTGTATTGTAGCAGGTGGAAAAGAAAGACAAGACTCTGTCTATAATGGTATACAGGCAGCAGATGAAAAGTCAGACTACCTTGTTATCCATGATGGAGCGAGACCACTTATTACCAAAGAGACTGTGCGGGCAGGATTAGATATGGCTTATGCCAATAGAGCAAGTATTATTGCTGTACCTGTAAAAGATACTATTAAGATTGTAAGTAAAGAAGGTAAGGTGGAAGCTACACCGGATAGAAGTTCTTTATGGTCTGTTCAGACACCACAGATTTTTGAGAAAGAACTGATCATCCAGGCACATGAATATGCGAAAGAGCACGGATTAAGTGTAACAGATGATAGTATGCTTGTAGAAGCGATTGGTGTACCTGTATATATTGTAGAAGGTGCGTATACCAATATTAAAATAACAACCCCAGAAGACCTTATTATCGCGGAGAAAATGCTTTAATAAAGATGTTGTCATACGTCAATATAAGGGGAAGGACCTAAAGAAAAGAAAAAAACGAAAAAAGTTTAAAAAACGTGTTGACGTATGACAAATGTCATGTTATATTAATTAAGCAGTCGGGGCGCAGCAAACGCCACGAAGCAACAAGAGTAATAAGAACTTTAAAAAAGTAAGAAATTAACTCTTGACAAAGGCTAGAACAGCTGATAAAATGTTCTAGTGTCAAGTCGAAAAGGACTGACAAGTTAAAAAATATGGAGAGGTGTCCGAGTGGTTTAAGGAGCTGGTCTTGAAAACCAGTGACTCCGAAAGGGGCCGTGGGTTCGAATCCCACCTTCTCCGTTTTATCCCATTAATATGGAAACCACTGTGGAGAAGTACCCAAGTGGTTGAAGGGGCTCCCCTGGAAAGGGAGTAGGTCGTTAATAGCGGCGCGAGGGTTCAAATCCCTCCTTCTCCGCCATTTTGATAGGATGATTGAACATTGAAAATAAAATAGTAACCATTAAACCAGTCGATTCATAAAGTCACTTTAAGTGACAAGTCAGTACTACTTAACAGTACAAAATGTCAAGAGACAAACTTTTTAATTGAGAGTTTGATCCTGGCTCAGGA
>JAHLFD010000259.1:0-4268 GCA_018883975.1 Candidatus Niameybacter stercoravium | reverse complement strand
TCTAGAGTAACCTTGCAACGCTTAAAAAGTGGTAGGCAAGTGGCAAGACCACAAACAATAGGTAAACTAGCTAAAGCATTAGAAGTCAAAGTAGAAGATTTATTAAAAGAGGAGTAAAAATCATGAAATTATTAACACCAAAGCAAACACAAGCTATTACAGGATTAAGTACAACAGCGACCTATAATATGTTCTGGTCAAAAGGGTTTCCTAAAATTGTATTAGGTAAAAGAGCATTAAGAGTAGATGAGCAAGATTTATATAAGTATCTACAAAGCAAAAAAGAAGTTATGCGCTAACAATAATATAAAAAGACATTGAAGTAAGACAGCTAGGAGGAAAGATTTGAGGATAGAGGATTTATTAGGAAGGTTAGAGAAGGTAAAAAGGAATGGGCCAGGCTCTTATATGGCTTGTTGTCCAACACATAGAGACCGGGAACCGAGTTTATCCATAAAAGAAACAGATGAGCGTATTTTATTACATTGTCATGCAGGATGCAGTACAGAAATGATTCTAGGTGCTATTGGCCTAGAAATGAAATATCTCTTTAAACAAAACAACACCTATACTCTCACTTGGCAAGAAAAAGTAAAGGTGTGGCAAGATCCTAAAAAGGGTGATTTAAGATTGGAAGCCTTATATCCCTATTATGATGATCAATTGCAAAATGTATTGTACTATAAGGCACGATATGAGGGCAAGGAAATCCGTCATTTTCGTGTAAAGGAAGAAAAAGTGATTTGGAAGAATGTTTTTAAGAACATTAATAAGACCCTTTATAATAAATCAGCTATTAAGGAAGCGAAAGAACAACAGAAGCCTATCTATTACGTAGAGGGTGAGAAGGATGTCCACACCCTACAGCAATTGGGACTTTTAGCCACGACAGCAGGGGGAGCTACTGCATGGGTGGAGGACTTTAAACAGTACTTTGAGAATTTAGAGGTGATCATTCTTCAAGATAATGATGAAGCAGGTGAGCAACTGAGTAAGAAAATCTGCGCTGACCTAGCAGCAGTTGCTAAAAACATTAAGGTGGTGGTACCGAGCAAAGCACTACATGGTGATGTGACAGACTATCTAGAAAAGGACATACCAAGCATGAACTCTTGGAGCTTGTTGAGCAAGTAGAAGAGCAAAAGCGAATTAGTGAGCCTTATAAGAATTATCGATTGGATGATACAGATAATGCTCATACGATGGCTTTGATGTACAAAGATAGACTTTGCTTTGCCTATGATATGAATAAATGGTATCTATACAATGGCATTAAGTGGGAAGAGGATAAAGTAGATGGTGTCAGAATACTGGCTGGTGAAATGATTGAACGTATGGGGCATGACTTTGCTTTAATCTTAAGTAAAATGCCAGAGGGCAGAGAGAAAAAGAAACAAACTTTCTTATACAATATGCACCTTAAAAGTTGCAGAAGTTATAGAGGAAAGAGTTCTATTTTGAATGAGACCAAGCATTTATTGCCGATTGTGTCTACACACTTCAATCAGCCAAGACACCTTATTAATATGCCAAATGGTACCTACGATATTAATGAAAAGCAACTTAAAGAACATCGATCGACAGACTATCTTTCGCAAGTTACCAATGTTGCATATGTAGAAAATGTAGCAGCTCCTAATTGGGAAAAATTTATAAAGCAGATTTTCTTAGGAGATAGAGAGTTAATGAGGTATGTTCAAAAAGCCATAGGTTACAGTTTAACAGGCTTTACTCATGAGCAGTGTATGTTTATTGGGTATGGTGATGGAGCCAATGGGAAAGGGGTATTTAAGGACGTTTTGAGTTATATACTGAATGACTATGTGAAGTGCCCACAGGCAGAAACAATTTCTCAAATTAGGCAAGGATCAGAGGCAAGCCCTGACATTATTAATTTAATGGATGCACGTTTGGTCGTATGCGTAGAAAGTAATAAAGGGGTCCGATTTAACGAAGGGTTAATCAAGCAGCTTACAGGTGAAGATAAGGTCACAGCAAGACGTTTATATTGTGAGCCAACCTCTTTTTTACCACAGTTCAAGTTGTGGTTATTTACAAATCATATGCCAGAGGTTGTAGGAACAGATAAAGGGATTTGGAGACGATTAAAGGTCATTCCTTTTAAGCTAGATTTACCAGAGGAAAAGAAAGATAAGCATTTAAAGGAAAAGCTTATGAAAGAAGTAGAGGGCATTTTATGGTGGTGTATTCAAGGTATCCATTTATATTTGGAGGAAGGACTAAAAGAGCCACCAGCAGTTATTAATCTAGTGCATGAATTTAAAGAAGAAAGTGATACATTAGGTCTTTTTCTTAAAGAGTGTACGATTTATAAGGAAGGCTCAAAAGTACAAGCAAAGGATTTATACACCCAATATGTAGAGTGGTGTAGAGCAAATAATGAAGTGCCAGATAATAAAACAAGATTTGGCTTAGATATGAAGAAACGCATTCCTAAAGAAAGCGATGGAAGGAATGTTTTTTATAGAGATATAGCATTGGTATTAACAGTCAATCAGTTTGTTAATTGCTAATGTGAGTTAAGAGAGTTTATAGATGGTTTTTCGGTAGTTTAGTAGGTAGAAGAAATTAGAGATATGAAGGGTTATCGGTAGTAGAGATAGTTAAAAGGATAAGTAGTTTATATAGAGATTTAATCAATAGGAAGACTTTAAAAGGATAAAACAGCTTATTAGTAAAGCTAGGTTTGGGTGTGGACTACCGAAACTAGCGAAGCACATGATAATCAAAAGGCATAAGAGTAATAGCTACCGATTAGACTACCGCAAGAAGCCAGGAAAATGATAATGAAAAAGAAGGACTTGAAAAGGAGCAGAGAAATGAGACTAAAAAGAGACGGAGAATACAAACTAGATACATTGTTTAAGAATAGAGAAGCATTGATTAAGAGCATTTTACCAATAAAAAATAAATATGACTATGAAGAAATGTTTAAGGAATACTATGACCTATTGAAAGAGGAAAAATACGATGGATTTTCAGTACCAACCAATATCCCAATAGGGAAGAATCTAGAGTATTTCGATAAGCAAATATTTATAACGGATGATAGCTACTATAAAGTGGTGTGGTTTATAGACCAGCTCAAAGAACAAATTAAAGAATATGGCATTAAGCCAGTGGATGTGCCTATAGACGTACTTGTGTGGGCAAGTGGCACAAATGAAATAAATCCAACTCATATAGAAAATGTAGCACTAAATGATGAACCAGTTATAGTAGGAATGTTTCCATGCTTAACACCGCCACTTGTATTAATAGACGGTAACCATAGAGTACTGGCGAAAGCTATGAAAGGAAACAAGACAGTCAAAGCATATATGCTACAGCCACAGGAATTGGTAGATACTATTGGTTCTGAATATATAAGAAAAATAGCGATTATGCATCATAATATTTATGGTATGCTTAATTATATGGCTGGGAATTTAAGTGAAGAGGCATTTAAAAAAGGCTTATTAGTAGTTTAATAATGTATAAACGAGACACCTAGAAATAGGTGTCTATTCTTTTACTGTAAAATGCCATTAAAGCATATTAATGCAAAAATATATCGTTAATGCAACAAAATATGACAAATATCTAAGGACTATATATGTTATAGTTGAGAGAACAAAAAGAATTAATAGGATTTAGAATGTAGAAGTGCTTTGCAGAAAGTGTAACTTATAGATAGATGATAGCAGTGTGATGAATTATAAATTAAAACTTTTAGGGGGAGTGATTATGAATAAGGTATTAAAGATGCTTATGACATTTTTAATTATTCCAGTTGCTACACCAATTTATAATATCTTAGATAGGTTGATTTTTGTAAAAGTGTTTGGATGTGGGTGTGTTCCTGGTGCACAGAGTAATATATTAAATATTGCATTTAATGCTAATGATTTGCGTCTGTTAGTGTACAGTATGCTGACAATTAGTATGGTTATGTTAGCTACTGCAATTTCAAAACCATTTACAAAAAAGTCTTTACGTATTTTATATGTTGTTATGGTTCTTGGAGTAAATCTAGGTTTAAGTATTTTTATTTGTAGATCCATGATGTGGGGGTAAAGCTAATAGAGAAAGGATGATAAATTATATAATGTTATAATAATCTTTAGAGTGTGCAATTTGTAGATTAGCGATAATAGTAGGGTAGAAAGTCTACATTATTAGTGGATAGGTTACAATTAACTGGACAGTTTTTTTAAGGTTATGTACAATCAACTTATATCAAAGGAGACATAAACATGACCTATTCT
>JAHLFD010000258.1:0-8517 GCA_018883975.1 Candidatus Niameybacter stercoravium | reverse complement strand
TGCAAATGGTGTACCTGTTTACTGTGATATTACACATCTTCACACTAAAACTGAGGAAAAATAGAGTTTATATTCCAAATGTACAAAAAAGGTTAGGTGGAACATTATCTCCCCTAACCTTTTTTAATATTAAAAAGTCTATGCTTTTCTCGTCATCCATTTACCATTAGTAAAATCTGGAATAGCTACTACTTGTCCTCCCATTGCAATAGACTGTTCTGATAAAGCTGAAATAGCCATCCATGCTGCTATATCGTATACATCAATTGGCATTTCTTCATTTTTTTCTACACAATCAAAGAATGCACGTAGAACTAACCAGTCCATTCCACCGTGTCCACCTTTTACACCATCTTGCATAAACTTTTTCCATACAGGGTGCTCATACTTCTCTCTATACGCTTCAATGTTGTTCCATTGTTCTTTCCATTTGAAATCATATTCATTATGTTCTCCATCAATAAATAGAGACATATTGTCTTCCATAAACATGCCTTTAGTACCCTGCACTCTAAATCCTCTTGAATAAGCTCTCGGTAAGGTTGTATCTAAAGTAAGTACAATGGTTTCACCTCGTGCACATTTAATCATAGTTGTTACCACATCCCCCTGTGCAAATTCTGTCTGCATAAGGGCTTCATCATCACTTTTTTTATTTTTAATATACTCATTTAATCCCTTAGCCTTAGAAGCCATAGATACAAGAGATACCATTCTATTTCCTCTATTAATATCTAGAATCTGTGCAATTGGTCCTAGCTCATGAGTTGGATAGTTTTCGCAATTTCTATGTATATAGTTCTGTAAACGATAATGTCTATTTTCGTTTCCAAAGGCAATCTCTTCTCTTAAATCATGTTGATAGCCTCCTGAACAGTGAACAATTTCTCCAAAAATACCTTGTTTCACCATATTCATAGCCATCATTTCTTCTCTACCATAGCAGCAGTTTTCTAATAGCATACAAGGTACACCTGTTTCTTCATAAGCTCTAATAAGCTGCCAACATTCTTCTATGGAATAAGCTCCTCCTACTTCTGTTCCTACAGGTTTACCAGCTTTCATACATTCAATAATAATTTCAATATGCCCTGTCCATGCACTTGAAACAATAACAGCCTCAACTTCACTAGATGCTATAAGTTCTTTATAATCTTGTGTTATAAAAGGTTTATTCCCTTTTACTTGCTCTACCTTATCAGCAGCATTTTGTGCCCTGTCCCTATAGGTATCACATACTCCTACAATCTCAATATCATCCATATGTAATATAACGCCATCCATAAGGCCGTAACCTCTTCCACCTAATCCAATAATCCCTATATTTAACTTGTCCTTCATCTCAAATAGCTCCTTATACTGTAATTTAAAATAGACTGCCCACTCATTTTACCTGTTTCCATTAATATAATCAATATATTATCTTTCGAATTTTATAATGTATTTTAAATAATACTTTTCCTACTTAAAGGGGACACTTCATTTTTAAAGTGTCCCCTTTTTATTTATCATTATAAGTCTCTAAAAAGCTTATCTCCTTTAATAACCATATACCTATATGCCCCATAAATTAAAACTATCATAACAACTAGAAGCATTATTAGCTTCATTGCTGTACTCACACCCGGTATTATAATCACAAGTGCACCTGGCACAATAATACTTATTAGCCCTACCACCGCCGCAAACATGGTCGCCATACTTTGCTTAATCACAGCCACTTCATTAGTCCATTCTAAATTCGGCCACTTCAAATTAATGATAATCCCCATAATAGCTATAAAAATCGTATAGACTGTAGGTATTACAAAAATTAAAAGTGCCTGCATGAAATGAGCTCTAAGTGCAATAGTCATAAGGATAGCATTCAATAAGATAGCTGGTATATTAATAGTAAGTTGTATAGCTATTTTACTTAGAAAAATAGTTTTAGCATCTATTGGACTGGATTTTAAAATCCATAAATTTTTACCTTCTAGTGAGATAGAATATGCAGTCGTACAGTTGAGAATGATACAGAAAGCCACAATGAGTGGTGCAAATTCTACAATATACTGACTAGAACCACTAATATCCAATATATGCTCGATCTGAGTGGTATCTAGAAAAAATAGACTAATAGATAGTAACAACATAAGGATAATACCTACACTTGTATTCATGACATATACAGGCGAACTAAAATACCTTTTAAGTTCTTTATAATAGAGTGTTCCTAATACTGAAGACTCCTTAACTTGCCCTCCCTCATACTGACTACGTCTCCCTGATGTATGGAGCATAGTATGGATTGTTTTAAATTTCCTTCCTATAAAGATGACAAATAGAACAAATGCTAGTACACTAATCCCTATAAATAATAAGGCTGCACCTAAACTATACTCACAGACAGCTTGTAAATAAAGCTGTGCAAGCGGATAGATTCTATTGATTGTATCCATTAACATCTGGCTTAACTGCCCCATACTCTCTTCAGATACAGAACTAGCCCCAAATGAAATACACATAATTCCTACAATCAATAAGATATTAAGCAAAATGGTTATTAAATTTGTATGCCTAAGCCTCATAGTAAGCATAGTAATGATAGCCCCTATAAAAGTTGCAATAATAATTGGAATACAAGGCACAAAAAATAATGTCACACCATAAAGGAGATAAAATACCCCCTCTGGTCTTGCTATAACACTATAAACTACTCCTGCTGGTATCATAATGCCAACTAGAAAGAGTACATTCATCAGATAAAGATAAAACACTTGTGTCCCTACAATATGACTTGTCTTGATCGGTAATGCAAGAATCATGTCATAGTCCTTACTTTCAAAAAGTATGCCCTTTACTTTATAAAAAGTAGTGATTAAAATCATAAAACTTGTTAAACTCATTACCATAGGAAGATAAAGCTCCACTATCCCCATTTCTTTAAAAGCTATAGCTATCATGACGTTATATAAGACACTCATGCCTACTAACATAAGCGCTAAAAAACACATCCCCACTCCTGCCCATATAGCCTTTTTCTTCTCCTTAAGGTCTGCTGTATGTAAAAGCTTATTAATTCCAAAAGCACTTAATAAACGTATTCGCAGTAAATAGAATATATTATTCATGATTAATCAACTCCAAAAATAATTCTTCTAAGCTTTGGTTACCCTTTACTTCTTCTATAGCCCACTTGTAATAAGCTCTCCATCTTTAATAATAGAAATCTTATTACACAACTTTTCTGCTACATCCAGTACATGCGTTGAGAAAAAGATAGCACATCCTTTATGGCACAACTCTTTCATAATACTCTTTAAAGTATGTGCAGCTTTAGGGTCAAGCCCTACAAATGGCTCATCTAAAATAAGTAATTTAGGTTCATGAAGAAGAGCAGAAATAATAGCTAATTTTTGTTTCATACCATGTGAATAAGATTGAATTAAGTCACCTAAACTAGATGTTAGTTCAAACATATCGCCATAAGTTTTAATAGTAACTTCTCTTTTATCCTTTCCTACACTAAAAATATCTCCTACAAAATTTAAATACTGTATACCTGTTAAATGCTCGTATAAATCAGGATTATCTGGTATATAAGCAATATTACGCTTACATGCAATAGGATCTTTTTGAATGGAGATACCGTCTATTTCAATATCTCCTTCTTCAAAATCTAGTATGCCTACTATAGCTTTAATAGTCGTAGTCTTGCCAGCTCCATTATGTCCAATAAACCCATAGAGGTCTCCTGCCTCAACTTTTAGGTTTAAATCTTTTACAGCTCTCTTGCCACCTTTGTAACACTTTGAAAAATGTTTAATGGTTAACATATTTATTCTCTCCTCTTGCTTTTTTATACTTATTGATTTATATTCTATTTAGATATTTAGATATTTATCTAATTAACTAAAAGTATACTCTTATTTTTAGATACGTCAATATTTTACGAAAGGAATTTTTATCCATGAACGATCTTTTTAAAGCCTTATCAGACCCTTCAAGGCGTAAAATAATTCAGCTTCTTAAAGAAGGTGATTTAACTGCTGGAGAGATTGCTGACCACTTTGATATGGCCAAACCCTCTATTAGTCATCATCTTAATTTACTTAAGCAAGCTAATCTCGTGCTATCTCAAAAACAAGGTCAAAATGTTATTTATTCTCTGAACACTACAACCTTGCAAGATGCACTTTCATTTTTCTTTGACTTAATTAATAAAGGAGATTCTGATCATGAAAACTAAAAATATATTTTTCAAAAGCATACTTATCCTTGCTATTTGCTCTATACTTCTAACACTGTACTTCTATCCTAATGTGCCGAATGAAATTCCCATTCACTTTGACTATTTAGGTAATCCCGATAACTATGGTCCGCGTAGTTTTACCTTATTTACAGCTTTTTTACCGCTTATAGTCTTAGTATTCTTAAAAATTATTCCTAAATTTGACCCTAAGTCTGCTTCTTATAAACTGCATCAAAAAGCTTATAACATTTTTATGGCTTTTACACTGTTACTTTTTATCATCTTACACTGGGTTAGTCTATATGTTGCTTTAGGATATAATATCCCTATTCAAAAGGTTATTCCTATTGGCATTGGTATGCTCTTTATTGTAATTGGTAATTATATGCCACAAATTAGACCTAATTACACTTATGGTATTAAATTACCTTGGACACTTGCAGATGAAAATAACTGGCGTGCTACTCATAGAATGGGCGGTTACTGCTATATTACATCAGGTATTTTATTCCTTATTACAGGTTTTGTACCTGCTTCACTTATTTCAACATGTATGCTAGTCGCTCTTATCTTTCTTTTTCTACCTATGTTCTACTCCTATTTGTATTTCAAACATCATATCAGTAAATAAATATGCAATTTAAGTTAACTTAAATTGCATATTTTAAACTTGTATTGACTTTTTAAACATTGACAGAGCAAAGACCATCCTTGTACAATAAGTTAATAAAATGTAAAATAGGGTTTATACAAGGAGGTTTGTACCTATGATTATTGTCATGAAACATACAGCAACGCCTGAAGATATACAGGTCGCTATGGGGGCAATTGAAAGTGCCGGATTATCTGCCCATGTATCTAAAGGGTCTGAAGTAACTATTCTTGGGGTAATAGGTGATAAATCCAGGCTAAGTAGTGACTGCCTTTGTTCATTGAATGGAGTAGATAAAATCGTGCCTATAACAGAGACTTATAAATTAGCTAATCTTAAATTTCATCCAGAACCAACTATTGTCAAGTTAAACAACTGCGAGATAGGCGGCAAAAAACTTATTGTCATGGCCGGTCCATGTGCAATTGAAAGTGAATCCCAGCTTCTCGAATCTGCTGAAGCTGCTAAAAATGGTGGTGCCAAGGTATTACGCGGCGGTGCCTATAAACCACGTACTTCACCTTATGCTTTCCAAGGTCTTGAAGAAGAGGGCCTTAAATATATGAAAGTAGCAAAAGAAAAAACAGGTCTTTCTGTTATTTGTGAAGTTACCAGTATTAATGCTGTGCAAACAGCTGTTAATTATGTAGATATCCTTCAAATTGGTGCACGCAACATGCAAAACTTTGAACTTTTAAAAGCTGTAGGTAAAACAAACCTACCTGTTCTTTTAAAACGTGGTCTTTCCGCCACTATTGATGAGTGGCTCAATGCTGCTGAGTACATCATGAGTGAAGGTAATCCTAACGTTATTTTATGTGAGAGAGGTATCCGTACTTTTGAGACAGCAACACGTAATACACTAGACATTAGTGCTATTCCTGTTATTAAAGCCAAAAGTCATTTACCTATTATCGTCGACCCAAGCCATGCATCTGGAAAACGTGCCTATATTTCAAGTCTTTCTAAAGCAGCTATTGCAGCAGGCGCAGATGGACTTATTATTGAAGTTCATCCTAATCCAAAAGTTGCACTTTCTGATGGACCTCAATCTCTTGATCCCCATGATTTCAGCGTACTGATGGATGAGCTTAAACCTATTGCAACTGCTGTAGGTCGTGAACTCTAATGCATATTGGTATTATCGGACTTGGCCTGATTGGGGGATCAATTGCCAAGACACTTAAGAAAGTTCATGCACAAAATAGCTTTATTATAGGCTTTGATACAGATAGCCTATCGGCTGCTAAAGCCTTAGAAGAAGGTGCTATTGACCATATTGCAACTGAACTTGGGGCAGAGTTTTCTAAATGTAACGTTATTTTTATTTGTACACCTGTATCTTCTATTGATACAGTAGTAGAAAAGTTATTACCTTTCGTAGCATCTGATTGTATTTTGACCGATATTGGTAGTACTAAAGATAGTGTTATGAAAAAAGTAGAAGATATTTTATCAGGTCATACTAAAAAGGCCTACTTTATAGGTGGCCATCCCATGACTGGTTCTGAACAATCAGGTTACGAAGCTTCTACTAATTATTTATTTGAAAATGCATACTATATTTTAACACCATCACCAGGTACACCTGATTTTATTCTGTTTATTATGCAGAAAATGGTTGAACGTCTTGGTGCTATTCCTATTACACTTGAACCAGGCTACCATGACTTTGCAACTGCTGTTGTCAGTCACTTACCACATATTATCGCAAGTAGTCTCGTTCATCTTGTAAAAAATCAAGATGGCTGTGAGCATTCGCTACACACATTAGCTGCAGGTGGATTTAAAGATATTACACGTATCGCATCTTCAAATCCAACAATTTGGCAAGATATATGCCTATCTAATAAGGCACCTATTAAAGTTTGCCTTGAAAATTATATTGCATCACTTACAGCTTTCTGCCAGACCTTAGAAAGTGAAGATAGCCAAGCTATTTATAACTTCTTTAATGAAGCAGGACGCTACCGTGATACTTTCCAAGATGGCATTAAATCTGATATCGCAAAAGTATTTACTATTTTTGTAGATGCAGAAGATGAGCCTGGTATTATTGCATGTATTGCAACACTACTTAGCTCTCATAGCATTAATATCAAAGATATTGGTATTGTTAACCAACGTGAATTCGCCAGCGGCGTGCTCCGCATTGCCTTTGGTAAGAAAAGCGAAATGGAAAAAGCTAAACATCTTCTTATAAAACATAACTACACAGTCTATTGTTAAAATAGACTGTTTTTACTAAAGAAAAGGAGTTTGACTATGATTATACAACCTGCTTCTCACTTAAAAGGGACGCTCTCTATTCCAGGTGATAAATCCATCTCTCACCGTAGCATTATGTTTGGTAGTATCGCTAAAGGTACTACCAAAATTCATAACTTTCTTATGGGGGATGACTGCTTATCCACTATTGAATGTTTCCGTAAACTAGGTATAGACATTGAAATGCATGATGACCATATCCTCGTTCATGGCAAAGGCCTACATGGACTTGAACCTGCTACTGAAATCCTAGACTGCGGTAATAGTGGCACAACAACACGTCTTATTTCTGGTATATTAGCAGGTCAGCCTTTTACCTCTACTCTGACTGGGGATGCTTCTATTCAGAAACGTCCTATGAAACGTATTATAGAACCACTTCGTCAGATGCATGCTGCTATAGAAGGTAAAGATGATAACTTCTGTCCTCTTACTATTTCCCCAAGTACTTTAGAGGGTATTTGTTATACCTCTCCTGTAGCTAGCGCTCAAGTTAAATCCTGTGTACTCCTTGCTGGTCTCTATGCAAACACTCCAACTACTGTATGTGAGCCTGCCCTATCTCGTGATCATACAGAACGTATGTTAAGTGCTTTTGGTGCTACTATAGAACGTAAAGATAAGTGTGTAACTATTTATCCTAATCCTGAGCTCCAGGCAATGGAAGTCATTGTCCCTGGTGATATTTCTTCAGCTGCTTTCTTTATGGTAGCCGGGCTTATTGTCCCAAATAGTAAACTTATACTTCAAAATGTAGGCATCAATCCTACAAGACGTGGCATTTTAGATGCCCTTCTGGCTATGGGCGGACGCATTACCTGCTTTAATGAAAGAGAGCTTTGTGGGGAACCTGTATGTGATATGATAATTGAAAGCTCAGAGCTTCACGGTATTACCATAGAAGGAGATATTATTCCAACTATGATTGATGAAATTCCTGCTTTTGCTGTAGCAGCACTCTTTGCAGATGGAACCACTACTATTAAAGATGCGAAAGAACTTCGCGTCAAAGAATCTAATCGTATTGATACCATGTGCCATGAATTAGGTAAAATGGGTGCTGTTATTAGACCACTAGAAGATGGCATGATTATAGAAGGTAATGCACTGCTTCATGGGGCTACACTTGAAAGTTATGATGATCACCGTATTGCCATGAGCTTAGCTGTGGCCGCTCTTAAAGCAGCTACACCATCCCAAATTCTTAATAGCGAATGTATTCGTATTTCTTATCCACATTTCTTTGAACATTTAAAAACTGTAAGTACTGAGGCTTAAGTCTCAGCACTTACAGTTTTTTACTTTTATTTTCTGTAATAAATGCAACAACTAGTATATATTTGATTAACAGTTTATCTATATG
>JAHLFD010000257.1:0-7942 GCA_018883975.1 Candidatus Niameybacter stercoravium | reverse complement strand
AGAAGAGCCTATTGCTGTTGCTATTCAATCAAGAGGTAGAAGACTTTCTGTACACCTTGCAGCGGAAATGGCTTGTCATGATAAAACAGTCAATGTAGGTGTATTTTTATATGAGGTAACATATGATGCATCTGGTAATGAACATGAAAGTCCTTATGCTTATAAAGTTGTACAATTACCACCAAGAGCTTGTGAATGTGCAAATGGAGGAAGCTGTCAATGTGGTTGTGATGACAGAGCGTGCAACTGTGTAGATTTTGAAATTGCTGATGATGAGGGTACAGCATGTACGACAAGAACATTCAGAGTAAAGACAAAAGCACATCATGTACTAAATGAAGATATGCTTGCTTGCCCATGTACCAATGGGGGCTGCTCTGAGTGTGAAGAAGAGAGAGAGGAAGCTTAGGCTTTCTAACCTAGAAAAATAAAAATGTAGTAAGAAAAGAGCAACTCCCTTTATAAAGGTTTTATAAAGGGAGTTGCTCTTTTCTTATGATATTGAGCTTTTAAGCTAAGCTTCGAAATGTACAAGGTGAAGTTTACAAGTGATTAGAATTTACGATAAGTTGCTTTAGTAATAGGAAGTCCTGTAGCATAGTCACACTCTCTGACTTCATCATAATCAGGCTCTTTTTGTCTTGTCATACAAGAATCGTACCAAGTAGCAGCTGGTGCGTCGGTTCTCCAAGGACGTCTTGACCAGTAATAACCTCTAAATGGGTCACGTGTTTCATTCATCCAGTTAAGGAGCTGGTCATGAAGGGCATCACGGATTTTAGAAGTAGCTGGTTCGTTAATTAAGTTGTGCATTTCATGAGGGTCTTTTCTTAGGTCATAAAGCTCATCTGTGCAAAGGAGATTAAGCACTAGTTTATAACGGTCTGTGCGAATACAGCGAATAGGTTGGAAGCCTCCAAAAGAGTCATGAGCGATTTCGTAGCGACCAAATTCGCTGAAAACGGCATCATTAATTTTAGCTGTAGGTTCATCAAGTACTTTAATGAGAGAATGACCTTGTAACATACTATAAGATGTTGCATTAAAGTAGTCTAAAATAGTTGGGACTACATCAGCATGAGATACAACATGTTCATTGACTACCTTGTTACCTTTAACAGGTGTGCCACTTAGAATAAATGGAATATGTATAATTTCTTCATACATACTAGCACCTTTATTATCAAGACGGTGTGAGTCTAGGTGATCTCCGTGGTCAGAGGTATAAAGGATAAGTGCATCCTTTGTATAAGTTCTATAAGCCTCTAATACACGACCTATCTCAGAGTCAACGTAGCTGTTAGCGCCAAAGAAAAGAGGATTCTTAATTTTATGATGAGTACGGTCTTGATGGATACGGTTTCCTGCCCATACTTTGTGGTGTTCAGGCTTGTTGTCTAAAGTATCATGTACATTTTCTGAGACAGGAAATTCATAGTCTTTATACATTTCAGGATATTTCTTAGGAGCAATAAAAGGACCATGAGGCTCGTCATAAGAAACAACAAGGAAGAAGTCTTGATCTTGATGTTCTTTAATAAATTCAATGGCACGATTAGAGCACTTATGCGCAAAAGTAAATTCTGCTTCATAGCCGTCGCCTTCCCAAATAGTTCCTGCATCTCTTGAACGCATACGGTCTTCGGTAGAAAGCTCATCTAAGAAGTTACGCATATCATACCAGTACTTAGGATTCCACCCTTCTGGGCATCTACCTGTGCCAAAGTAATCTCCGCCATCTAAATGCCATTTACCAATATAACCTGTAGCAATATTTTCATGAGTGAGACGCTGACCTATGGTTTTAACAGTAGACTCAAGTGCTACACAGTTAGACCAGCTACCATTACTGTGAGGATAAAGGCCTGTAAACAGTGTGGAACGTGCAGGACCACATACAGGTTGAGCGGTATAAGCTTTATCAAAACGAATACCATCTTCACATAAACTATCAATACAAGGGGTCACCATACCAGAGTTGCCGTAGCAACCTAGCATATCTGTGCGTTGGGTGTCTGTCATAATCATAATAAATTGTTTAGGCATAAAAGTATCTCCTTTAATGTATGTTAAGGTAAAAATAGTGATGCTTTTAGTAATATTATAGTATAAATTTACTGAAAGTAAATTAAAATATATATAATTAAATATAAAATATTATAAATAAAACATTAAGATTAGACAGGCTTTAAAAAATACATTTTTTGTAAGAAGACAAAGTCATACATTTTATTTAAGTGTAGGTACATACTAAATTCATTATGATATTTAGATAAGGAGGTTCATTATGGAACATATATCTGCAAAAGAATTATCAGCACTTCAAGATTTATTAACTGAGGAAGAACTTCTCATTAAAAAGTTCCAGATGTTAGCAGAGCATACTCAAGATGCAGAAATTAAACAACAATTTACTGAAATCGCAGCTAAACATCAAGGCCATTTTAACTCATTATATGCACAATTAAATTAATGGAGGTTCTATTATGCAAGAAATATATACTGATAAAGAAATACTAACAGATGCACTTTCAGCAGAAAAAGCAGCAACAGGCAACTATAATACTTTTGCTAATGAATGTGTTCATGATAACGTAAGAGATGCTATTTTACATTGTCTTGAACAAGAACATAGCATTCAAGTAGATGTATTTAATATGATGCATGCACGTGGTCTTTATCCAACTCCAGCAGCTGAACAACAAAAAATTGATGATGCAAAACAAAAGTTTGCTCAGTGTGTAAAAAATATCTAGAATAAATAAGATTAATAAAAAAACTGCAAAGCTTAAGTTTTGCAGTTTTTTTGTGTATGCATTTATATAGGGTAAAAGAGTTCAAAATTTGCCATGTTTCTAATCGTAAATACCAAGAAATTGAGATTATAGTATGCTAGACTTAAAAAAGAAGGATTATTTTATATTTTAATCATTAATGTAGATAAGAGGGGAAAATAGTGAATAGATTAGCGTGTTATAAAGAGATCACAACGAAAGAACTTCAAGAAGCTCTTGTAAGAGGGAAAAACCAAACACACAAAGCAGTAAGGAGCTTAGGCGAGCAGTTTAAAAGCTGTGTAAGCCAGAAAGGTATGTACCATGGCACAGGCCAGTGTGACTGGACAGAAGGTTTTTATACAGGTGAGCTTTGGCTTATGTATGAAATGACAGGTGAGGAAAGCTTTAAAGAACTTGCACTTAAGCATGTACATAGTTTTCATGAACGTATTGAAAAACGTATAGCAGTGGACCATCACGATATGGGATTTCTTTACTCTTTATCCTGCGTAGCCGCTTACAAATTAGTAGGTTCTAAGGAAGGGTATGAGGCAGCGCTTATGGCAGCAGATAACCTGATTAGCAGATTCCAAGAAAAGGGTGAGTTTATTCAGGCATGGGGACCATTTGGTGCAAAAGAAAATTATAGACTTATTATAGATTGCCTCCTTAATTTGCCACTTCTGTACTGGGCAAGTGAGGTAACAGGTGACAAGAAGTATGAGAATATTGCTAAGAAGCATATTCATACTTGCTTAAAATACATTGTAAGAGAGGACCATTCTACTTACCATACCTATTACTTTGACCCAGAGACAGGGCTTCCTGTAAAGGGCGTAACGGCGCAAGGCTATCGTAATGATTCAGCTTGGGCAAGAGGGCAAGCTTGGGGCATTTATGGTTTAGCACTAAGTTATAAGTATACAAAAGAGGAAAGTTACATTG
This sequence comes from Candidatus Niameybacter stercoravium, assembly GCA_018883975.1. Taxonomy (GTDB): domain Bacteria; phylum Bacillota; class Clostridia; order Lachnospirales; family Cellulosilyticaceae; genus Zhenhengia; species Zhenhengia stercoravium. The sequence goes on along the minus strand of JAHLFD010000257.1, from coordinate 4,220 downwards.
GGCTTTTTAAAGATGTAACAGATTTCTTCATTGACCATCTTCCAGAGGATTTAGTGCCTTATTGGGATTTTGACTTTACAGATGGTAGCAGTGAACCTAAAGACTCTTCAGCGGCAGCTATTGCTGTATGCGGTATGCTCGAAATGAGTAAATATTTAGCGGAAGAAGAAGCTACGTATTATACAGGCGTAGCTAAAAAGATATTAAAATCTTTAGCATGTCATTATGCAGTAAAGGAAGAGGAGGCTTCTAATGGGCAGCTTTTACATGGCACCTATGCTAAAAAGTCACCTTATAACACAGTCGGTAATAATGGGGTAGATGAATGTACAGTATGGGGTGATTATTACTACCTTGAAGCTATCGTAAGATGTCTTAAAGATTGGGAACTTTACTGGTAAGGGGGATAGAGTCATGCAAGAGGTAATAGAAAGAATTAAGAAAGCTAAATTGGTACCTGTTGTTAAAATCGAGCATATAGAAGATGCAGTGCCCGTTGCTAAAGCTTTATGTGATGGGGGGCTCTATCTAGCAGAGGTGACTTTCCGTACTGTATGTGCAGAAGAAGCCATTAGAAGAATGAAAGAGGCATGCCCACAAATGCTTATAGGCGCAGGGACTGTGCTGAATACACAACAAGTAGATGAGGCGCTAGCAAGTGGTGCAGCTTTTATTGTTGCACCAGGGTTTAATGAAAAAGTTGTAAATTATTGCATCCAAAAGGGTGTACCTATTTTCCCAGGTTGTTCTCATGCTTCAGACATTGAAAGAGCTATTGAACATGGGTTAAAGGTGGTAAAATTCTTCCCAGCTAAAGAGCTAGGCGGTCTTGCCACCATTAAAGCACTTGCAGCGCCTTATGGGCAAGTAAGCTTTATGCCTACGGGAGGTATTACACCGGATACCATGATGGAATACTTAGACTATGAACGTATTGTTGCATGTGGTGGTAGCTGGATGGTTAAAGAAGAGTTGATTCGCCAAAAAGACTTTAAAGCGATTACTAAACTTGCAGCCGAAGCTGTTAAACGTATTCAAAAAGGAAAGCAAGGACAGGAGGCTCAGCAGCAGTTAACAAGAGAGGAATGTGCAGCAAGTCAGCTTACTTTAGAAGGCTTAGGAGAGGGGGTTGTAGCTGGCTTTGGAGAAATGCTACTGCGTTTATCTACGCCTGACCATTTAAGGATTAGTCAGGCGCATCACTTAAAGATGCACTACGGCGGTGCAGAAGCTAATGTGGTTGTATCTCTTGCTCAGTTTGGGTTAGATACACGTTTTGTGACCAAACTTCCTGAAAATGATTTAGGTCAAAGTGCTGTAAATGAGCTTAGAAAATATGGTGTAGATACCCACTTCATTTTAAGAGGTGGCGAGCGTATGGGGCTTTATTTCTTAGAAAAGGGTGCTTCCCAAAGAGCGTCTAAAGTAGTCTATGATAGAGCTCATTCTGCCATGAGTGCCATAAGTAGTGAGGAATTTGATTGGGATAAGGCACTAGAAGGTGTTAAACACTTCTTTATAACAGGTATTACACCTGCTCTTGGAGAGGAAGTGGCTAAAGCAGCCCTTAAGATGTGTCAAAAATGCCAAGAAAAAGGCATTATCGTTTGGTGTGACCTGAATTATAGAGAAAAGCTTTGGACTAAAGAAGAGGCAAGTCATACTTTACAAGAAATGATGCAGTATGTGGATTGCTGCCTTACTAATGAGCACCATGCTATAAGCATGCTGGATTTAGACTTAGCAGTAGAAGAAGTAGAAGGGAGGGCAGAAGTAAGCCGTATAGACCAGATAGCAGATGAAAAGACAAGGCTAAGTGCCATAGCTTATGCCATGACACGTAAATATGGCTTTAAACAAGTGGCACTGACAATTAGACATTCTGTATCAGCTAGTTTAAACAGTCTATCAGCACTTTTATATACAGAAGGAAATAGTTATTTTGCACCGTTTTATGACGTGCAGATTGTAGATAGAGTAGGTGGGGGAGATGCCTTTGCGGCAGGACTTATTTATGCCACAGTAAAAGGTTATGACCCACAAGAAAGTGTTGCATTTGCCTTAGCTTCAGAGTGCTTAAAGCATACGATAGAAGGCGATTTTAATGAAGTAAGTGTAGCAGAAGTTTGTGCACTTATGAATGGAAATGGGCAAGGATTAGTTCAGCGATAGGGGAAACTTATATGAGAGAATATATAGATGATTTAGATCAAGTTGTAGATTATTGCAAGCGTTATTATGAACTAGATATAGAGGAAGCGTGCTGTCTATCAGATTTTATAGTGGAGCATACTTTCTTATTTCAAAGTAAATGGGAAATGGAAAGAACATACAAGCCTGTTACCTTTAAGAAGGGGAAAATAGAGTGGGACTATATGCCTTTTAACGACCCTGAGTGGACTTATGCCATGAATAGAAATCGTTATTTCCTTACTTTAGCCCAGGCCTATGTGTTAACTGGAAAAGAAGAGTATGTGAAAACATTCATAAGACTTATTAAACACTGGATTACCCATAACCCATGTGAGCCTAAGTATTATGGGAGTACTTGGCGTACTATTGAGGCCGGCTTAAGATGTGAAAACTGGCTTAAGGCACGTGAGATTGTCTATGGGAGCCCTTATTGGGATGAGGAAGTAGAAGCGCTGTTTAGACAGAGTATGGAGGATCATGCTAACTATATTATAGGGTATAATGATGATTTTAGAAGATTAAGCAACTGGGGGATTATTGAGAATCACGGACTTTTTGTAGCAGGTCTTTACTTAGATAATGACACCTACATCAATGTAGCAAAGGAACGTTTAACAAAGGCGGTTAAATTGCAGATATTAGAAGACGGTCTCCATTGGGAGCAGTCTAGCCTTTATCATAATGAAGTGTTACGTGCCCTTTTAGATGTAGCCATTGCAGCAAAGAATAATGATATTGTATTAGAGGATACTTACCATGAAATCGTTAAGAAGATGGTATATGCACATCTTTATATGACAAAGCCTAACCATATCCAGCTGGCTAATGGAGATAGCGATCATATAGATGTAAGAGACTTACTTGTAAGGGGAGCTTACCTTTATGAGGAACCAGCTTTTAAAGCTTTAGCTTATGAAAAGGTAGACTTTGAAAGTATATGGGATATAGGTATGAAAGGCGTAAGGGTTTATGACCAGTTAGAAGCTAAGGTACCCAATAAGCTTTCACATGCTTTAGCAGCTAGTGGGAACTACTGCATGCGTGATGGCTGGGAAGAAGCAAGTACTTATGTGCATTTTAAATGTGGGCCTTTAGGTGGCGGTCATGGACATTTAGATATGCTGCATATAGATGTGGCCTACTTAGGAGAGGACATTTTAAAGGACTCAGGCCGTTACACTTATACAGATACGAAAGAGCGCTATGAGCTTAAAAAGGCTTATGCTCATAATACAACCATGGTGGATGGCAAGCCTTTCACACAGCTTATTGATACATGGGGCTATGATAAGGTGGCACAACCTGTACAAGGCAGTTTCATAACGCATCCACTCTATGACTATGTAGAAGGGGCGCACCTTGGCTATATGGATTTAGAAGATAGTGTTTATGTAAGCCGTAAGGTGCTTTTCATTAAGCCACAAATTGTAGTTATAGCCGATACCTTTAAGTCTAAAGAAAATCATACTTATAATCAGTATTTCCACTTTGGCAAAGGAGAACTTACGGTTAAAAAGTCACATGCTCTATTTACAGGCAAACAGGCAAAAGCTACTTTATACAGCTTATCAGAGGTACAAATGGCTAAGACTTCTATGCTTTCCTCTGAAACCTACAATCACCTAGAAGAGTTAGACGTATTAACCACGGAAAAAGAAAATACAGGCAATACTACACTTATAACGGTACTCGTACTAGAAGACCAAAACAATCCTATGCCGCATACCCTGAGACGTGTTCCTATTTGTACACAAGGGCAGACCTTAGAAGGCAATGAAAGCATAAGTGCTTTTACCATTACTTTGCCAGATGAGGCTTACACCGTAGTCATGAGACATGACGAATCCTTAAGAAGACTCATGGTAGTAGAAGGCGAAGATGTCTTTGCTAAAGTAGCACTTATCCATGAAAAAGATGGAGAGAAGAAGGTTTATCCTATAACGTATTAAGCGTTTGAAAAATGGATGAAGGATGGATAGATAATAAAAAGATAGGTTAATGTAATAAAATCCCCCCTAGATGATAGG
>JAHLFD010000256.1:0-15264 GCA_018883975.1 Candidatus Niameybacter stercoravium | reverse complement strand
GTCTTATTCCTTATGCTTATAAAGGAAAGATGTCAGGAGAACTCTTATTAGATGGTGAGAGCTTATATGGCAAAAGCTTGGAGGCGATTAGTAAAAAGGTAGGGACCATTCTTCAAGATGCAGATGGTCAGTTTATTGCGCTAAGTGTAGGAGAAGATGTGGCCTTCGCCTTTGAAAATGATAGTATGGCTGTGCCAGATATGCATGAAAAGGTGGAGAAGATTCTAAAGAACTTTAGTATGGAGGCTTTTAAAGCGCAGAGCCCTCAGAACTTAAGTGGTGGTCAAAAGCAAAAGGTGGCTATGGCAGGGGTTATGGCTATGCAAACAGATATCTTGCTATTTGATGAGCCTTTAGCCAACCTTGACCCTATGAGCGGTCAACTTGCTATGGATACCATCGATGCTCTTCATAAAGGAACGGATAAAACAATTATTGTAGTGGAGCATCGTATTGAAGATGTACTTTCGCATCATTTTGATAGAGTGGTACTAGTAAGTAAAGGTGAAATCGTCTTTAACGGCACACCAGATGAAGTATTACGTAGTGGTGTACTTAAAGAGAATGGTTTAAGAGAGCCACTTTATATAGAAGCCCTTAAAAACTGTAGCATTGATTTAAAGGAAGAAACCACGCTAACAGATATGAGTACGCTTACAAAATATAAAGATAAAGTCATGCAAGTATTAGCGGACTTAAAGCCTATTGAAGAAAAAGATGAACATGAAGTCTTACTTGAATGTAAAAATTTACAGTTTGCTTATGATAAGGAAAGAGGTAATACTTTAAAGGATATTTCCTTTAATGTCTATAAAGGAGAGTTCCTAGCTATTCTCGGCAATAATGGTGCAGGAAAATCTACCTTATTAAAAGCACTTACAGGCTTCTGTAAGTTAGACCAAGGTGAAGTACGTTATGAAGGCCAGAATATAACCAAGTGGTCTATTCGTAAACGTGCAGATGTGATCGGTTATGTGATGCAAAATCCAAATCATATGATTACTAAATATATGATTTATGATGAAGTAGCCTTTGGGCTTCGTAACTTTGGCTACTCTGAAGAAGAGGTTAAAGTAAGAGTTACGGAAGCCTTAGAAAAATGTGGACTTGCGCCTTATAAAAAGTGGCCAGTAGCTTCTTTAAGCTATGGTCAGAAAAAGCGTGTAACCATTGCTTCGATCTTAGCACTTAAACCTAAAGTGATTGTACTCGATGAGCCTACAGCAGGCCAAGACCATAAAAACTATACAGAGTTTATGAACTTCCTTATGACACTTAAAGAGGAAGGCATTACAGTGATCATGATTACACATGATATTCAGCTTGCTTTAGAATATGCAGATAGAGCCATTGTGTTATCAAGTGGGCAGATTTTAGCAGACGATACCATTTATCATGTGCTCAGCCAAAAAGAAGTGATGAAAACGGCTAACTTAAAAGACACTTCTATTAGTACATTAGCAAGACTTTATGATGTAGAAGATGAAAGTACATTCTTAAAGCAAGTGATTCAAAAAGGGAGAGAACATTAACCCATGAATAATACAGGTTCATTATATATTGATAAACCTTCTTTCCTTCATCAGTTAGATGGCGGTGTGAAGCTCATATGGGTTGTCTTATGGAGTATTTTTACTTTCATGTTTATGGACATCCGTATCTTTTTAGCCCTTATTGCCATTGGGGCTATCCTTTTGTACTGTTCAAAAATAGAATTTAGACGCATGCGTGTACTTATTGGATTTATTCTAGGCTTTACCGTGTTTAACTCCATCCTGCTGCTTATCCTGACACCTAACCATGGGTCAGAGCTGGCAGGTTCTACAACAGTACTTTTTAAAATAGGTTTTTATACCCTTACTTTAGAAAACTTATTTTATGTCCTTACGATTTCATGTAAGTATATTGCCTTACTGCCGATTACGCTGATTTTCTTATTTACAACACATCCAAGTAAATTTGCAAGTAGCTTAAACCGTATTGGTGTACCTTATAAAGTGGCCTATACCGTAAGTATTGCACTTCGTTATGTGCCAGATATTCAGGCAGAAGTAAAGCACATCATTATGGCCCAAGAGGCAAGAGGTGTAGCCTTCAAGAGAGGTGATGCACCTGTTATGACCATCTTAAAGAATTACATGAGCGTCCTTATACCGCTCGTACTTGGGTCACTTGATCGTATTGAAGTGGTTTCTAACGCCATGGATCTACGTGGATTTGGTAAAGATAAAACAAGAACATGGTATGTAAGAGAACCTTTTACACGCTTAGACATTGTAGCTCTTGTAATTGGAATTCTCTTCATTGCTGTTGGACTTATTTTAAAAGCGAATATAGGATACTTCTGGTATCCATTTTAAATGAAAAAAGAAGGAGTCGTTGTATAACGATTCCTTCTTTTGCGTATGGAGAGTATAGGGCTTTTAGGAAGGGGCGTCGTGGTAATTGAATTCTCCTCCACCTGCTTCTCGGAGGATGTCGGTCTGTGGCCTACTCCTACTACGGCTTCACTTCCAGTGGCTAAGAATGTGTAAGCTCGGTATTCACAAGAACGCTCATAACTTCCTTCGGTCAAACAATTCGCTAAGTACCTTGTTCACACACTCACTAACGCATTCTAAGCGCACCTCCATAAAGTAGCCTGCGTAGGAGCAGACCACATCCCTCCATCTTTTCTACATTGGATTCTATCGCTGATACAGAAGGGGGCAGAGTGGTGATGGATTCTCCGGAACCTGCCTACGTAGCTTTCAGGTAAGAAACACATGAAATGAAAAAATGATGTATTTAGTCACACTGTTTGAGTGAAGAGAAGCGGAGCGAAACGTAGCGAGTTTGTAACATTATCATTTTTGAATGAATAGTGTTTCTCTGAAAGTGGAGTGAAGCAGGTGGAGAAGACAGAGCGTTAATAAGCTTAAGCTCTATCCTGGGTGAGCTCCTTTTTTATGCTTCTAACAACACTCTATTTTCTTTATAGGCATAACCAAGGAGCCTGGCATCTTTAATTTTCTTAGCAATATAAGCATCGCTCGAGCAAGTGGCGAGAGTTGTGCCATCAGTAAAAGTGATGACACCGTTTTGATAGCTTTTGATGGCGCTAAGAAGAACATAACCGAAGGCACCATCTTGGCGTCCAATAGGTCTACGCATCTTAACGGGAATAAAAATATAGGCCGGAGAAAGTAAGAGAGGCAAGTTACCTTTTGAATGAAGAATGCGGCTAGAGCAGTTCCTAACAGCTACAGGGTCTAGATAAAGTTGGTAGAACATACGGTAAATGTAGTTCTTAATAGGAAAGCAGTAAGTAGATTTTGTGCCATCAGAAAGTAAGGTGTAAGTCATATTATGACCATAATCATCGTAGAAAGGAACGATAGCCTGACATAGATAATACATCTCATCATCTCCTTAAATTATAAATTGGAACATATGTTCGATATTAAGAATATTATAGTAAGTCTTCGTATAAATTGCAAGAATATTTAGGATAAAAAGTTAAATTAGTATAAGAATTTAACCAGGTATGGATTCTTCTTTTGAAAATGAATTTGATAAAGTAAGGGTGCGCAAATTAAACAAGCTGCAGCGGAAAGGTTTGTTATGACAAAAGAAGAAATCTACATATTGTGGAATAAGTTTGCTCCTTTGTGGAAAAGTTGGGCTAGAAAACTAAGTTATGTGCATGGTGAAGTAGAAGATTTATACCAAGAAAGCTATTTGCTTTTACTTGGGGCATTGCAGCATTATGATGAGAAAAAAGGTGTACCCTTTGAGGCTTACTATAAGATGGTGCTTTATAGATGGGGAAAAAGGTATAGTACAAGACAAAAGACTACTCTTATGGAGGATCAAGACTTAGAGTGGTCCAGCGACGACATAGGTAGCAGTTTTATAGATATGAGTAAGGAGCTGATTCATAAAGAAGATCTGAGAAGATTGATGGAGGTACTGGAATTACTTTCACCTTTAGAGCAGATTATTATAAGAAGATTTTACTTTGAAGAGAAGACACTTAAAGAGATAAGTATCGAATTAGGGCTTGCATTAAAGAATGTTGCAACACGTAAAGGTAGAGCACTTAAAAAATTAAATGAAATTTTTTGAAGAATTTTACCTACTTGCGACTATATATAAGGTGTAAGCACCGGAGCTTAATAAAAAATCAAGGAGGAATGCAAAATGGCAGTAAACACTAAAAAAGACGAAGTAAAAGTTGTATTAAAATTTACAAAAGGATCTCAGACACTGGCTCATTGTAACCAAAGTGCAACAGATGAATCCCTTTATAACTTAGGGGAGGCGATTGGCAGCTTAAATGCAGAAAGCTTAGAAGAGATCATGAAGGTAACAGAAGAGCAGCTTATTAAGACAGTCTAATAGAGAAAAAACAGAGTACATGAAATAAATCAAATTTAGGAGGTAGGAATATGGAAATTACAAAAAGAAGTTTAGTGCTTGTATTTGGTACACCAGCAGGTAAAGAGGAGACAATCACGATTGCGAATCCGGGCGAATCACTTGAAGGGACTCAGATTAAGGCCGTTATGGATACAGTACTAGCAACTGGAGCTGTTGGCGAAAAGTCAGCAGTAGATAGCATTGTAGGCGCTAAATATGTGATTCAACAAGTGGATGAAGTGGATTTAGAGCAAGCATAAGATGCAAGATAGCTTAGGGATATAGGTGGGGGAGCCACTCCTTCGTATTCGTGTCATGATTTTGGAAAAATCTAAGTTCCTTTTTCAAATGAATACTACGGAGTGTCTTTCCCACTTTTGGAGCCCTAGGGATATCTTGCACATAGAATACTTGCTTAGGGATATAGATGGTAGGGGCTACTTCTCCATATTCGTCTCAAAAGCTTGGAAAAATCTAAACTCCTTTTAAAAATGAACGCCATAAACTCGCTACGCTCAGACATATGGCTAAATACCATTTTAAAAACTCATTAAGATTTTTTAGCCAAGCTTCATCGAATGAATATTACGAAGTACCCCTGCCATCTCTGAAGCTTTAAGGATATCTTGCGCATAGAAATGCTTGTTTAGGGAACTAGGCGGGGGAGATCCTCCCACCTTTGAGCTCCTAAGGATATAGGAAAGGTAAAGGATAAAGATAAAAAAGCACGGGATGAAGGGAGGAAGTACAGATGGAAGAGATTTTAAGTGGTATTAGTAATTTTGGTTTTCCTATTATATTGTCTATGTATTTACTCATTCGTATTGAGGGGAAGATGGACAAGTTATCGGAAACCATTGCTAAACTAAGTAGTGCTATAGAGAAATTTTAAGGGTCCCATCCTAGAGAAGATGGGACTTTTTGACGCTTATTTGTGGGTAGTTTAAAAGTAAGATTTCAAGTATATTACATTCAAGTTAAAAAATGTTGAACAATGTTAGTTTGAATTGTATTTTAGGATTTAATCTATTAGAATAGAGATTAGATTAAATATTAGGGAGGCTGTATTTATGAGAAAGCATTATTCTAAGTTGCTCCTTGCTCTTGGGATGGCAGGAGTTATGTCAGTTAATATTTTTGCGGCAGTAACATTTAAAGATGTTTCAAATACACACTGGGCTTATCCAGCGATTAGCTATATGCAAGAGAAGGGTTATATGTCAAGAAATAGTAGTGGTGAATTCCTTCCAGCAGCGGAGGTAACTTATTTCGAACTTGCTGAAATTCTTGCTAAGGCAACAGGTTATCAAGATGAACTCGTTGTTAAAGACATGGATCCGACTTTAAAGAAACAAATTGCAGATAACTATGCCGTTCAAAAACCATTACTTAAGACTTATTCCGATAAGTATAAGTCATGGGAATCACGTTGTAATGAAGAGATTGCTTATTTAATTGGTAGAGGTTACTTAAGCAAAGATGAATTAAGTAAATTCATGGTTAAGACAGCAGATGGCAAAGAAGTAAAAAACATTGTAACAAAACAGGATTTAGCGGCGTTCCTTGTACGTGTTATTGGGAAAGAAAAAACTGCTAAAGAGAGTTACACAGGGAAAACACCATTTGCAGATCATAACTTAATTAAAGAAGAAAATAGACCTTATGTAGCATACCTTAACAAAAATGGTCTTTTAAATGGTGATGCAAAAGGTAACATGGGTGCCAATACAAAAGTAACACGTGCCCTTTGTGCACAAATGACTTATAGTGCGCTTATGTTTAAAGATAAGCTTGAACAAGCAGAAAAGCCAGTCACACCTGAAAAACCTGTTACACCAGAGGCGCCAGCAGATGGGAGCAACTTGGAAGGTAGAGTCGATAAAGTTGTTGTAAAAAATGCAGCAGAAGGCAGTAACTACGTACTTCTTGAAGTGAATGGAAGTACTAAATTCTACACCGCTACTAAAGATACAAAAGTTGTAGATAGCAATAACAGCGCATTAAACTTTGATGCAGTGAAAGCAAATGCAAAAGTAAAAGTAACAATGGCAAAGGAAAATGGTGTAGAAGTACTGACTAAAATTCAAATTTTAGATGAGAAAGATACAACCCCAAGTACGAAACCAGAAGGAGATAATGATCAGACAGCAGAAGGAGTGACAACTTACAAAGGAACGATTGAAAACATTGGAAGAAGTGGTTCAATCTCTGTTCTTACTTCAGGGAAAACTGTAACTTATAAAGTAGAAGATAACTGTGAAATCCTTTACCAAGGGGAAGAACTTGCGCTTGAAGATCTTAACGTAGGGGACAATGTTCGTATCTATGTAGAAAATTTAGGCGTTACTAAAATTAATGTTTTAAAACGTCAAGAAATCGAAAATGAAAAAATGGATGTGGAATTCCTTAAGAGTGTACGTAAGCCTGATGGCTATAAAGTGACGGTAGTCGAAAAGGGCAAAGAAAAAGAAGTATTAGTAAGCACTGATGTAGATATAACACGTAATGGTAAGTCGGTAGATATGAGTGATTTACGTATAGGGGATAAGCTTACTGTGAAAATGGAAGGTAATGAAGCTGTAGAAATCGAAGCGACTGCAACCACTGAAAGCTTTATTGGGACTGTAGAGAGTATTATCCTTGCTCAAAATTCACAACTTGTTGTTCTCTCAAAAGGTGAGAAAAAGACAGTTAGTGTTACAAATAATACAGAGCTTTATGATGCCAGCCAAAGAGTCGATACAGTACTTAGAGAAATTCAATTAGGTTCTAAAGTAGAAGTGCTCACAGAAAGTAAGGAAGCCATCTCAGTCGTGATTAAAGATGCACCAAGCCAAATCACTTATAAAGGAACTGTAGAAAATGTAGGTCAAGGTGCTAAATACATAGATGTATTAGTAGAATATGATGCCATGACGGGTGAAACCATGACAGTAAAACGCATTAATGTACCAAGTCAGGTCGATATCATTGTGGATAAAGAAAAAGGCTACAGAAATCAAATTAAGAAAGATATGGAAGTTCTTGTTACATTCAACTACGGTGAAGAGATGTATCCAGAATCTATAGAAGTCATTCGATAATGCATAGAAGAGAGGTTAATGCCAAAAGATAACTGTGGCAATAACCTCTTTTTTCTTTGATTTAGCCATGAGAAACTGGTATGATTGTAAAGAGAAGGGGTATTTCCTGCATGTGGGACAATAGGAGGTAGAACCATGAGAAGAAAATCAAAAACAATTTACTTAAGCAATACAAAAAGAAGACGTAACCGTGCCAACCCAAAAGCCATTTTAATGGGCATTATTGCAATAGGTGCCCTTGGAGGGACAGCCTTTGCTTTTTTACCAAATGCCTATGCAGTGAGTGTAGGTGGGGAAGTTATTGGTTATGTCGATAAAAAAGAGTACATAGATACGGCTTTACAAACTGTAGAAAAACAGTTAGAAAATAAATATAACACAGAAGTGCAAATTGAAGGTTTAGATGAACTAAAAAAAGTACATGCCAGCAAAAAGGACATGATTGATCCGAATAAATTACCAAGCTATTTAAGAGAAAACATGGATGTAACACTGAAGTTCCAAAAGCTTTTTGTAGATGGTAAAGAAATTGCGGTTATTGAGTCAGAAGAAGTTTTAGATGAACTTAAAGAAGAACTTAAAGATGTGTATTTTGATGATAAAAATGTAAAAGCTGAATTTAAAAATAAAGTCAAACTAGAAGAAGTTTATACAACAGAAGATGAGCTAGTGGATATGGAAACCCTAGTAGACTTATGTAAGAAACGTCAAAGAAAAGAAGTAACTTATACAGTAGCGGATGGGGATACGCTATGGGGAATTGCAAGTAAGCTCGGGATAGATGTACAAAGCCTTATGGATGCCAATGAAGGGGTAACTTCTACATTAAAGATTGGACAAGAGCTTAAAGCAACTGTACGTATTCCAGTACTAGGACTTGAACTTATAGAGGAACCAGCAAAAGAAACAAATAAAGAAGCGGTAAAAGAAACACCATAAAGCATATAAATAAATATAGAAAGAGTGGGGGGATTTTAATGCAAACGATCGCCATTATTGAAGATGAGAAACCAATCTCAGATATTATCAAATACAACCTTGAAAAGGAAGGCTATAAAGTATGTACGGCCTATGATGGAGAAGAAGGTTTAAAACTCATAGAAGCAGTAGACCCTGACCTCATTTTACTCGATATTATGATGCCTAAATTAGATGGACTCGAGGTTTGTAAACGTGTTAGGCAAGTTAAAGAAACACCTATTATTCTGCTTACAGCTAAGGCTGAAGAAATTGATAAAGTAGTAGGCTTAGAGCTTGGTGCAGATGACTATATGACAAAGCCTTTTGGTATGCGTGAGTTAAGTGCTAGGGTAAAAGCAAACCTTAGAAGAAGCCATAAACAAGCAGAACAACGATTAGCAAGTGAAGAAAAGAAAGTCTTAGAAGAAGATAATTTACTTATTGACCTTGTGAAATACGAAGCCAGTAAAGATGGAAGAAATCTCGACCTGACTTTAAGAGAATTTGAGCTTCTTAAGTTTTTAGCCATGCAAAAAGGTAAGGTATTCTCAAGAGAAATGTTACTTGAGAAAGTATGGGGATATGAATACTATGGGGATGTAAGAACAGTAGATGTAACCATTAGAAGATTAAGAGAGAAGATAGAAGACGACCCATCTAAAGCAAGTTTCGTACTCACTAAACGTGGAGTAGGCTACTATTTCAGAGGCTAACTTATGAGAACCAGTATACAGTGGAAAATTGTAGTGATTTATCTAAGTGTTGTCTTTGTGATTATGGTAGTGAGTGGAAGCTTTATCATTTGTAATATTGAAGATACACACTATGAAAAGATTAAACGTGAATTAATGTCTTCTGCAGAGACTATAGAGGGAAGACTTGGTGTATCGAGTGGAGCAGACTTTGAAGAGAGTATGGATAAAGTAGAAAGTACACTGTCGACTATGGTGGCACTGAATCAGCATGCTATTTATATATTAGCTCCTAATGGAGAGGTGCTTTTAGGCTCTAAGTCAGAGCCAGCTGTAGGGGAGATTATGGTGTCGGATGTACTAACAGAAGTGATTGCTAAGAAGACACCACAAACTCTTGAATGGCCACTTTTTGCCTATAAGGAAGCCAAATATGATTATATAGAACATGATAGGCCTATCTTAGACGCTACAACAGGTGAAATTCTTGCTATTATTTGTGTAAGAGCAGATGCTACAGATATTTATGATAATGTTTTTAATGTCATGAAGACCATTACCCTTGCAGCTATGATTGCCATGGGGATTGCAGCTGTATTTAGTGCGATTTTCGCTAGAATGATTACAGTGCCTATTAAGCAGCTTACGAAAAGTTCTAAGCAGCTTGCAGCAGGGTCCTTTAGTCGCATTCCTATTTATTCGGAGGATGAGATTGGGCAGCTTACCCAAAGTTTTAATTACATGGCAGCAGAGCTTAGTAAGACCATGACTGCTATATCGAGTGAAAAGAGTAAGCTGGAGAAGATTTTAGAGAATATGGCAGATGGGGTTATGGCCTTTAATAGACAGGGCGTCCTTATTCATGCTAATTCTGTATGTTATGAAATGCTAGGAAATACCAATATGGATCATCGTTTTGACTTTATCTTTCCAAAGTTAGGTGTAGAGGTATCCTTTGATAAGCTCCTTGCTGAAGAAAGTAATGGTGAGCGAGTTAAGAATGAAGAGGGTGTCATGATGGCACTCGAGGATAAATTCTACAATCTCCATTTTGCACCTTATATGAATGCAAGAGGAGAAAGTGAAGGTGTTGTTGTGGTGATGCAAGATGTTACAACTCAGCAGAAGCTTGATCAGATGCGTAAAGAGTTTGTAGCCAATGTATCGCATGAACTTCGTACACCTCTTACAACCGTTAAAAGTTATACGGAAACCCTTATAGATGGTGCTATTGACGATAGAGAAATTGCCATGCAGTTTCTATCTGTTATGGAGAAGGAAGCAGACCGTATGACTACGCTGGTACAGGACTTGCTTGAGCTTTCACGTATAGATAATAAGCAGATGCAGCTAGACATGAGACCTTTAGATCTGAAAGAAATTGTAAAAGAAACAATAGAAGCACAGAAGATTCATATTGAGAAAAAGGGTCATAGACTTATTTATGAGGCAGATGAAGAGATTATTTACAACATGATGGGAGATAGTGCGAGAATCAGACAAATCTTACACAACATCTTATCAAATGCCATAAAATATAGTATAGATCCAGGAACGATTCATGTGAAATTGTATAAGAACCAAAATATTATTACACTTCAAGTAAAAGATACAGGAATTGGTATTGCGAAACCGGACTTAGAGCGTATTTTTGAAAGATTCTTTAGGGTAGATAAGGCGCGCTCTAGAAGTCAGGGGGGTACAGGACTTGGACTTTCTATTGTAAAAGAGATGGTAGAACTACATCATGGTAAAATCAGTATTACAAGTAAGCCTGGAAAAGGTACGACAGTAACAGTACAATTTAATGTAAGCTAAACGTTATGGCTTTGTAATATAACTGTAAAATAACTAATATATACTATAAATAGGAGTATTACAGTCAAAAAACTAAACGGAAGGGGGTTCCACATGAGTAAAATAAAATATCTTATAAGCATAGCTGTATTAGGATGTACCTTTTTAGGGCCAAATGCAGTTTATGGGGCAGAGATTAAACCAGAACAAAAACCAGTACAGACTAAAACAGTACAGACAGTAGCAAAAGAGGAAACACCAACCAGTACTTCGTCTGCTATTACATTTGCAAAAGATGAATATGTGAGAATTACCCAATCACTAGCAGGCAAAGAAGAAATTCAAACATTTGATAGCCAGATTAATATTATGGGTGAAGCACGTACCGGAACAGCTATAGAGATTATTGTGTATACAGGTGATAAGGTAGATAATCCAAAGGCCACTGATACCAATAATTACAAAACCTACACATTAAAAGAAGTAGGGGCAACAAAGCTCTTTAGTCAGCTCATTGATCTTAAAGAAGATCAAAATAATGTAGTGATTAGCTATAGCTATCCAGCTGATGAAAAAACAGGTAAAATATACCTTACCATTATAAGAAAAACTGAAAAAGAAAAAGAACAAATTAAATCCTTCATTGTAGATGATGCAACACTTTTAAAAAGTAAAAGGTGAGAAGTATGAATGCAAGAAGAGAGCGTATTAAACTAATCTTATTAGGTGCTCTTATAATAATAGCTGTAATACAAACGGGAATGTTGTGGCTTGGCGGTATGTCAGGCCACAATTTTTTAAAGCAGGCTATTAAGTATGAGCCTATTATGCCTACCAATATATGGTTTGTAGAAACCAGTAACAGTAATACGGGTGTACCGAATGCCCTTGCTTATCGTTTAGATGATACGACAGGAAATGAAAAAAGAGAATATGAAAGGCTTACAGGTGAGCTTTCAAAGCTAATGGATAGGCAGAATGAAGAAGGCAATATAAAGAAGACAGATGGTGTAGATTGGGCGAAACTCCTAAGTATGCCAAGTGTTATTTATGAGTATGAATTTCCTATAGATATAGCTTCTATCACAGGAGAGAGTCAAAATAAATTGATTCAAGAAAAGATAGACCATGTCATTATATATTCTAAAAATAAATTCGAGAAAGAGGCGACGCTTTTCTTAGTCAACTCAGAAGAAAACTTTATGTATGAACTGAGCGTGGTGGGAACATTTGAGGATATTGAGAAAATCTATAAGGTTCTTACAGCAGATGACCTTAAAAGGCATATTATGGCTTATCAGCCTAGTGCTACTATTGATAAGGTGCGTTTAGCAGGCAATAGCTTTTTACCTACAAGTAGCAAAGAAACCCTTCTTAATTATGAGGTACTGACATCGTATAATCCTATAGATCTAAGTAGTGAAGAGGGATATGAAAAGCTTGAAAGTATGATTAATGGCCTTTTTGTTAGTCCTTTAGTTAAAGAGATAGTGCATCAAGATGAAAATGTTGTTTATACTGAAGATATGAAAACGTTAGTGGTCTATAGGCCTGAAGGGGTTATAGAATACTTAAATCTGGCACCAAGGCAGCTGCAAACGGGGACAAGTATGCTAGAAGGCTATAATGTTGCCGTAGAATTTATAAATAGGGTACAAGTGATGCCTAAAAGTATAGCAGATAACTTATACTTAGCAGATGTTACACAAAAGGGTCTAGACTTTATCTACTCTTTTAATATGATGTATGGGGGTTATCGTTTGCAGCTTTCAGAGGAGATGAAAGCCGACTTAGGAATGGACGCCCTGGTGCAGGTAGCAGTAAGAGGAAAAGATGTAATGGGGGCTAATTTCTCTACCCTTGAGGTTGTGCCTAAAGAAGCAGAGCTGAAAGCACTAAATACCCATTACTTAGAGCCCATTGATAAGATGTATACCTTATTTGAGAAGCAAGGTATTAAGGATTTTATGATTGACCACTTAGAATTGGTTTATTTACTAGAGGGTATAGGAGAAGATATTGATATGACTTGGGGAGCTGTTTATGACCATAAATGGTATTACCCGTTAATCATGAGGCAGATACCAGGCTTTTAAAACGCCTGGTATTCTGCCTATATTTTTGAAGACAAACCACGTAAAAAAGGTATAATAGAGAATAGGAGGGCTGTAAGATGAGATGGAATAAAGCTTTAAACTTCTTACTTATTATCTTTATTTGTTTAAATATAGCGTTAGCATGGATAAACTATGATAGATTTAATGGATCTTATAAAGTATCTGAAGAGCGTATAGAGACTATAAAGGACATATTAGCAGATAGGAACATACAGGTTAAAGCGGATTTACCAACTTTATTTATACCACGTTCTTCTATTTGGATAGAGCCTATTGAGATTAGCGCATTTTTAAGAGATGATATTGTCAATAGATTGTTTGGTAAAGAAAGAGCAGGTGTTACCATTACTAATGAAGCAAGTGGAGATTATGGGAAAAATGCTCTTATTTACACTAAAGGAGAGGCTCAGCTTAAATTTTATAAGGACCATATTCGTTATAGGAATGAGGCAGCTAAAAGCGAGGAAACGGCAGTATCTATTAAGCAGGCAAGTAAATTTGCAAAAAGCTTTATAAGACAACTTGATTTGGCTGATCATCTTAAAGAGGCAAAAATTGACTATATAAGTGAGTCATATGGCATAGCAGTGACATATTATGAAGTATATAGAGGTTTACCTATTTTTGACAGCTATGTAAAAATGAAAATATCTCCTAATGGAGTATTTGAAGCAGAGGTAAGGTGCCTTGAGGTAACAGATAAGGTAAGTCTTACGAAACCTTTATATCCTATTGACCAAGTCTTATTTGCATTGCAGAAGCCGATAGTAGAAAATGAGACCTATGTCATTGAATCCGTAGAACTTGGCTATAGGTTAGATCATTCGGAAGGCATGCATATTTTGTCTGAAGAAGCTGTGCCTATGTATAAAATTACAATAGAAGGTTTAAGTGATCCTATATTTGTCAATGCTTATACAAATACCTATGAAGAAATACTTTTTATTTCCCAAGTTTAATGGTATAATGAAAAATGACTAATTCTGAGGCGCGATAGGCCATGTTGCAATAGATATAACAAGAGTTAAACGAAAATAATAAATACAAATTAAGAGGTGTTTAGGTTGAGCAAGCTATGTATACGAGGTGGTAAACGCCTAACCGGAGATGTAGTAATTAGTGGCGCTAAAAATGCAGCAGTGGCTATACTACCCGCTGCACTTTTAGTAGATGGAATATGTGAAATTGAAAATTTACCATATATTAAGGATGTAGTTTTATTAACTGAAGCGATGCAATCTTTAGGAGCTATTACAAGTTTCGAAGATAAACACACTGTTAAAGTGGATGCAACAACCGTATACAGTTACTGTGCTACAGAGGAAAGTATAGGGAAGATGAGAGCGTCCTATTACCTTATAGGAGCGCTTCTTGGACGTTTTGGGAAAGCAGAAGTTGCTATGCCAGGTGGTTGTAACTTTGGAAAACGCCCAATTGACCAGCACATTAAAGGCTTTGAAGCACTTGGCGCGAGTGTTGAAGTGCGAGGAGAGACTATTTACGCAACAGCAGAAAAGTTAAAAGGTACACACATTTATCTTGATGTGGTGAGTGTAGGTGCAACGATCAACATCATGTTAGCAGCAGTTCTAGCAGAAGGGACAACTACTATCGAAAATGCTGCAAAAGAGCCTCACATTGTAGATGTGGCTAACTTCCTTAACATGATGGGTGCAAACATCAAAGGTGCAGGTACAGATGTTATTCGCGTTAAAGGTGTAGAAAAGCTACAAGGCGGGAAATACTCCATTATTCCTGATCAAATTGAAGCAGGAACTTATATGATGGCAGCAGCTATCACAGGTGGAGATGTATATGTACGTAATATTATTCCTGAACATATGGAGTCTGTGTCACTCAAAATGCGTGAGATGGGTGTGGAGATTGAAGAGGGAGATGACTATATTCATGTATCAGCAGGTAAAGATCTTATTGCAACAAACGTCAAAACTTTACCTCATCCAGGATTCCCAACAGATCTTCAGCCACAAATGACAGTGCTTCTTAGTACTGCAATGGGTAGAAGCACAATGCTTGAGAGCGTATTTGAAAACCGCTTCCAATATGTTGATCAGTTAAATAATATGGGTACAAACATTACCGTATATGGTAATAAAGCAGAAATCGAAGGTGTAAGCCAGCTACAAGGAAGTGAAGTTACAGCAACAGACCTTAGAGCAGGGGCTGCCATGATTCTTGCAGGACTCAAAGCTG
>JAHLFD010000020.1:0-3520 GCA_018883975.1 Candidatus Niameybacter stercoravium | reverse complement strand
ATAATATATTCCCCGACGATGATTCCACTCATGTCATCCTTTCTTTTTTAAATTTTATAAAATCATATCATATCTTATAGAAAATTGGTGTTAAGATTCTGCTAATATTTCAATTCAAAAGAGCATCCTCCCTTATAACTAAGGTTAGATGCTCTTTTCCATTATTTTAAGTTTGCCAATCTTCCCATATCCCCTCAACTCAATAATTTACTTATCACTCTACTGTAAATGCCTGTGTTGATGGCATATTGTTCCATATGTATCCATCAGATCGATAGTACTTTCTTATGACAGAACCATCTGTTTTAGCATAGTCTATCACAAAAACTTGTCCTGTTTCTATTAACATTGGATAATTGTTGTAAGGCAGTACCTCCTGTGTTTTGGGGCTATTCTTAAAATCCTCATAGGCATTTTCTAAACGCCAAAATTCCCTATAGGTATCATCTTTATTAAAGCCTGACAAGTCCTGTTCCCCGAAATATGCTGCCTCATAATCTTTTCCAGCAACATTAATTGTATCTACTCTATAGGGCTCAATATCCTTTACCCAATCAGCTAAATTTTCTGAGTGGATGGTATCCCCATAATGTTTCTTAAGCTGATTTGCCATGCATGGAACAGAATTAGTATGGTCCATCTGCTCTAGCCCGGTGTGTGCTGCACCATAAATCCCCATAATGCTTTCACCATTTAGTTTATCAAATTCACGGATAAAGTTTTCTACCATCATGTTTTCACGGTACACATCATCAGAGTTTCCGTAATAATACTTACCTTGTTCTATTGCCTCCTGTGCTAGTAAATATTGCTCAGAATCCTCTAAGTTATTACTTTGAAGATATTCCAAAAATCGTTTTCCTGTAGTACCGCGTTGATGTCCAACATCTGTCCCATGAAAAATAGTTTCAGGGCACTGACTTTTGATCTTTTCATAAAATGCTTTAACATCTGGGGTTTGTGTAGCGGTCCCAGCCCAATCATTATAGACTGCATCCAGTATATCATCGTTATCTGATTGCACCCATATATTCAAAAACTCTGCTGTATAGTACGGAAGTTCAACAAATAAATGTCTCATACCTTGGTTATGGTAGTAGTCATACCATAATTCAAATTCTCTATCTAAGATCTTCTCTACACCATGTGCTTCTCCATATAAGTAAATCTGCTCGGAGGATTGTGATGGCGGTGCAGACATATCACTCTGAGTAACATTGTTTGAACAAGCCGACAGCCCTATCAGCATAATTACAGAAACAGCAAACGCAAAAATACTTCTACTTTTCATTCCCCTATCACCTCATTAAATATAAATAATCTTCATTAACCCACAACTTAATCTATCATATTTCTTATATTGCAGACAAACTATTCACAATATTATACCATATAGTGTTACACATTAAAAATAAATGATTATATACTACTCAAAAAATGTTTAGGAGGTCTTAAATATGTATAAAATTTCATGTGACACTTCTCAATCATATGAAAGCTCACCACACTCTTAATTGATGAAGATATGTCATCTATTCCTTGCTATTCTCATTAAAACAATAAGGATAATATAGTCCTGTGCATTCTAAGGAATCTTATTATAATAACATTAGATTTGAAAGTAGGTACAAAAACAGCATAACATAAACAGTACAGTAAGGACTTTAAATGAATATAAAAGAGCCTGCCTCCCCCATACAGGTTCAAAACAGGCTCACTTTTTAATCTAAATTTCGTAGCTTAATTGAATAAATGCATCAATATCCTCTTCTATTGTTTTAAGAGAGCTTCTCCAAAACTCAATATCATGAACATCAATATTTGCAGCACTTGTAACGTCTTTAATCTTCATCTTACCAGTAAGACTTAAGAGCTTCTCATACTCATCTGGGAAAGTATCCGGACGCTCTAAATATTGCGCATATAATCCCTTAGCAAAAAGTAATCCAAAGGCATATGGGAAGTTATAGAAATGTACGTCTGCATAGTAATAGTGCGGTTTCCATGTCCACATATAAGGATGTAAGAAGTTTGAATCTAGGCCATCACCATAAGCCTGTCTTTGTGCATCAAGCATAGCCTCTTTAATTTCTTCTACCGTAAGAGGACTTTCTTCTCTATGATTAAAGACTTCTGTCTCAAATAAATATCTAGAATAAATATCTACAATAACTTGTGTGGCATCAGAAATTTCTGTTTCTAAAATAGCAAAGGCCATTTGTTTGTCGGCTTGTTTAATAGCAGCTTTTTTAACAATTGTCTCACAGAATGTTGAAGCAGTCTCTGCAAGTGGCATTGGATAGTGCGTATTATGAGCTGATTCATTTTTAAGGCATTCGCTATGGAAGCCATGTCCAAGCTCATGAGCCATGGTGATTACATCACTGAAGCTATCTCCATAGTTAAGAAGGATTCTTGACTCTTTAAGTGTACGGATACTTGAGCAGAATGCTCCACTTCTTTTACCTTCTTTAGGCATCACATCAATCCAGTTGTGATCAAAGGCCTTTCTTGCAAAGTTTCCTAAATGCTCGCTAAAGCTTCTAAAATTTTCTTCTACAAAGGCTTGTCCTTGCTCATAGCTATAAGTCATATCTGCATTAGAAACAGGTGCATACAGCTCATAAAATGGCAACCCATTTTCATATCCTAAAAGTTCTGCTTTTCTTCTTAAGTAACTTCTGAACTTTGGCATAGACTCCTTCATAGCTTCTAACATAGCATCTAAAGTTTCCTTGTCCATACGTGAATTTTGAAGGGTCATTTCAAGTGGTGAACTATAACCTCTTAAATCACTTAGAGTAAGTGCTTCTCCTTTTATTCCATTTAGAGCAGCAGCTATACCTTCTTCTATCTTTTTATAGGAAGCAATTTCTGCATGATAAGCTTTTTCTCTTACTTCCTTATCCGTATCATAAGCCATATTGAGGACCACAGTAAGAGGATATTCTTTTATCTCCCCTTTGTCTTCTATTTCTACCTTATGCATAGATACAAGTAAATTTTTATAATTAGCCCATGCAGATGAACCTGTGTTTTTCATACGTGCAATAATGGCTTCTTCTCTTTCATCTAACATATGTGCATGATCTTCTACAATTTCATTTAAATAGAATTCATGTTCTTTTAAAAGTGGTGAGCTCTCTATAAGCTCTTGTAGATTCTCAATACTGCTTATCCACTTACTTGTTTTTGTTATAGTTTCAGCAAAAGTATTCATCTTTGTTCTTAAAATATCACTATATTTAAGTGCTAATTTATTTTTTGAATCTGTAGCTGAAACAAGATGGCAAAAAGCACCTAACTTCTCTCTAATAGCAAAAAGCTTTAATTGCTCTTCAATAATCTTTTCTAATTTCTCTTTTTCATCTTCATGATTACCTAGCGCATGCTCTGCCCATTCAATCATTTTCTGCAATTGTACATCTAATTTTTTTAAATCCTCTTGAAAAGCTTCCCCTTCAAAGGAATCATACAATTCTTTTAAACTCCATTCTAAACTCATAAGTGACCTCCCATA
>JAHLFD010000255.1:0-2860 GCA_018883975.1 Candidatus Niameybacter stercoravium | reverse complement strand
CTCTAAGGTGCGTAACTCTTCTAAATTCATTCTATCCATCCCCCAAAAATGATTACTCAGTTCATGATACAACCCTCTATTTATATTGTCTAATTATCTCTATTAGTTATTATCTTTATTCTATCAAATTTTCTTATATATTCCTACAAAAACACAACGTTTTTCTTTTAGTTCATATCGAGTATCCTATAAAAGAGCTACCCTTCTGGTTAGCTTCTCACCTTACTCCCTAATACTGCCATTTTCAACCTATTCCCTACCGTTGCCTGTATGATTTTCTCTATAATTTGATCTTTATTATCTCTGCTTTTAATGCAGGCACTTAAACTTTTTGCGAGTTCTACTAGCTTAGGCTTACTTAATTTTAGTCCTTGTAAGTAGCTTTGTGCCTCTTCGTAGGTTTGACATTGTTTCAACGCTTCTTCATAAACCACTAATTGCTTATCTACTTCCTTGACAACCTTTTTACTTTTATGTACTTCTTGTAACCCTAAAGTAAGTTCTCCCTCTAGCCATTTTAAGAACTGTTTTTCATCAAGTCCTTCTATAAATTTTAAGGCTAGTTTATAGCCTTTAATCACTTCTTGTGCACCTATTGCCATCACTTATCCTCCATTCTCTGTAGTACTTCTTGTAAGAGCGCTTCAAACTCTTCGGCAAGCTTCTTTTCCATTGGACCTGATTTGCTTCTTAAAATAGTAGGGATTTTATTGTTCTGCCCCATTACACTTTGATTAAATCTGATACGTGTATTAAAATACTTTAATGCCTGATCCTTAATTTCTTTTTCATACTGCTTATTAATAGCAATAAGATCATCCCCACTGGTCTGAACCATGGTTGCAACAGTCCCCATAAGCTGTGAATGCAAATCATGATAAGGTAAACTAAAGTAAGCAATACTTTGGTTAGTATCTCTCACTAATTCCTCTACATGTCCTTTCAGCGTTAATCCACCTAAACTAGATAAATGGTCAAGCCTTGTTGGGACTAAATAGTAATCACTTGCCACTACAGCACTTTGTGTAATGATGCCAAAGCTTGGCTGGCAATCTATCAAAATCATATCAAACTGTTCTTTTAAATTCTCTATTTCCTTATCTAATAAATAAAGTATAGCCATTTTATTTCTTATTTGCTTACGCCTTGTTACACCTAGACACCTTTGTGCGAGTTCTATCTCTACTTTAAATAGATCTGTATGAGAAGAAATAATCGTAATTGGTGTTGTTAAATGCTGATTGACTTCTAAGTTCTCTACAAATAAGGTTTCAAAAGGTATCTTATTGCCATTCAAGCAGCTATCATACCATTTTTTAATCATATGATTTTCTCTATACCGCGCCCCCCATTGCTCTACAGGTATAAATGAAAAAGTCAGACTAGCTTGTGGGTCTAAATCTACGACTAATACCCTATGACCTTTGGTAGCAAGGCCTCCTGCTCTCACTATGCTTATCCTTATAATATATGGTGTGAGCGGTGCTGTTATGAGTAGGTTTATATACCAAAAAAGCTAGCCTACTCGGCTAGCTCCTTTACTAAATGATTAAATTGTTGCTTTAAAACGCTCCTAGTTTTCTACCACCTTACACTTCCCCACTCTATTTTGCCATCAATGTCTACACGTCTAAAGGGTTCACTTTCAGCGTACCATTCATCACTACGTGCTTCCCAAAAGCCTGTAGTTGGTGCTTCAAATAGCCATGTGGCTATATTTTTTAGTGCAGGTAGTGGGCGATGTCCCTCCTTGAGATGTTCCATAAACTTATAGAGGATCTGATAATTTTCTTGTGTCTTTTGCACTCTCCATAAGCTACCTTCTTCTAGCCCTAATACCTCATGGCATTGTTTAATAAAGTTATAAGGCTCCTCAAACATCTCTTCACGAGCTTTTAAAAGCGTTACGCACTGGTCTAGATGACTCATAAAGCTTTCTTCATCTTTCCACTGATTTTGGGCTGCTATTCTATAAGGTTCACTTATTTCATGAATCGCCTCAAATCTATTCAGTAAATATCTATGGAGTATAACCCCCTGCTTTTGGAAAACAAGCCACTGATCATCTTTGGTCTTCTCTACTATGCCAGCCCATAGCGCTTCTAAATGCTCCACAGCCTTGCGATAAGTATCTAGTTTTTCACCTTCTAGGCATTGATTAAAGTGCATATAGACTTGCATTGGATTGATACTTAGATAAGCCGCTTTTCTTAAATAAGAGCCACTCTTTGTTCCTGGAAAATGAGCTATTAACTCACTGTTTGCATCTCCTAATAGGTGAATGAGTTCATGCATTAACGCATGTGCTTGTCCATACTTTTGGAAGAGATAGGCGGTTTCAATCTGTCCCCTTACCATTTCTCTATTTTCATTTTCTTCAATGCCTTGCCACATAAATGCTGACGCTGTAGCATAATTAAGTCCTGAATGCTCTGCATGGATAGCCCACCCATTAATCCAATCGGTTACAAGTCCCCCTAAGCACTCTAGTTCAAACCCATCTTTAAAGTATTCATATTGATTGACCGCTTGCCCTGGCCATAAGGCACCCACTTTACATGTCTGGGTGGATGTTGAGCAGATTATCTTAAATCCATGATCTTTTAAGTTTCTTAATACTTCTCTTGCTGGGCCATCATAACTCCAATGATAAATAATCGTATTCTCTTTTAAGTCTTCCAACAAAGAGAGATCAAAATGCTGGATCATATCTCCCCAAATACCCATTTTACGATTTTCCTGCTTCAACAGATTACATATCCAAGTGAAGTACTGTACATACACATACTCTACCCCTTTATCCTCCTTAATAGGGCGGCACAATGGGCAAACACCTATCTTCTCTACCTCATCCCCCCCT
>JAHLFD010000254.1:0-23504 GCA_018883975.1 Candidatus Niameybacter stercoravium | reverse complement strand
GCCTTAAATATTATACAAGACACGACTCTAACTTTTGAACAGAAAGTTGTTGCACTTGCAAGGCATGCAGAAAATAGCCTAAATGTTTTAAATATCAGTAAAGAAATACAAGATTTAAGAGATCAGGGTATTATATGTGACCTTTTTGAAGGAAATGCACCTTATAGACCACGTTATATTTTACCAGATTACGAGAAATTCATGAAGAAAGGCTGTAAGTTTTTAGAACTTGCCCCACCTACTAATATTTGGGAAGCTACACATGCCCTTTTAATTTTTTACAAACATGTACCTTCTATTACAACCATGCCAGTTTACATTGGTAATTTAGATACATTACTTGAGCCATTTGTAAAAGATG
The DNA here is from genome assembly GCA_018883975.1 of Candidatus Niameybacter stercoravium. Taxonomy (GTDB): domain Bacteria; phylum Bacillota; class Clostridia; order Lachnospirales; family Cellulosilyticaceae; genus Zhenhengia; species Zhenhengia stercoravium. Next base: position 23,143 of record JAHLFD010000254.1, on the reverse strand, counting down.
AAGATGAGGCGAGACTTGCTATTAAACTTTTCTTAACACACATTGACCGAACGATTACAGATTCATTCTGTCATGCTAATATTGGACCATATGCTACAAAAGCAGGACAAATTATATTAGAAGTAGAACGTGAACTTGAAAATGCTACGCCAAATATTACTTTAAAATACAGTGAAGTAACACCAAAAGCTTTTGCTATTGAGGGTATTAAAACAGCTTTAAAAACAGCTAAACCAAGTTTTGCAAATGATAAGATGTTTACACAGGACTTAGGAAACTATGGTATTGCAAGTTGTTATAATGGACTTCCAGTAGGCGGAGGTGCACATACACTTGTACGTATGAATTTAGTTAAATTAGCCCATACAGCTAGGAGTGTAGAGGATTTCTTTGAAGTAAAACTACCTCGGGCTATGGCTGCTATGGCCGAATATATTGAGGAACGTATTCGTTTCTTAGTAGAAGAAAGCACTTTCTTTGAAACTCATTTCCTTGTAAAAGAAGGATTTATTAGAAAAGATAACTTTACTTCTATGTTTGGTTTAGTAGGCCTGGCAGAATGCGTTAACCATTTATTAGGTGCGATAGCTAAGGAAGAACGTTTTGGTCATTCTAAAGAAGCTGATGCATTAGGCCTTCGTATTATTGAAACTATGCATGGGTTTATTGAGACTCATCCAAGTCCAAACTGCAAGGCTACAAATGAAAAACTTTTATTACATGCACAAGTTGGTATTGGTGATGATATTGGTACAAGTCCAGGATGTCGTATTCCAATTGGAGAGGAACCTGAGCTTTGGAAACATCTTGTACAGTCAGCTGCTTTCCATAAATATTTCCCATCAGGGATTGGTGATATCTTCCCATTTGAAGTAACAGCTATGCAAAATCCTGAGGCTATTTTAAATATTATTGAAGGTGCTTTTGAAGAAGGTATGCGCTATATTTCAATTTATAGTTCAGAATGTGATGTAATTCGTATTACAGGCTACCTAGTTAAGAAAAGTGAAATAGAAAAGCTAGATCGTGGTGAAGCAACCCTTCAAGATACAGTTGTACTTGGTCAGGGGCAAGTAAGAAATGGAAAAGTTTTAGAAAGAATGATTCGTGTATGATAGAAGGCGTTATTAATAAAATTATCCCTTTTAGTTCAGTAGATGGCCTGGAAATCGAACAGCCATCTTTTTACAGGGATGTAATTTTAACTGTATTTATTGTCATAACCCTGAAACTATTCAGCTTTGCACAGGTTGTGGTAGGGGCGTAGGGAGCTGTCCAAAAGATGCTTTGCATCAAGCAGAAGGGGCTATAGTGTGGGAAAAAGATAGATGTTGCGAATGTGACACATGTACAGCTTTATGTCAAAAGAGTAGTAGTCCTCGTATAATGAAGATGGATACAGATAGGTTGTTTGAGGAGATGAAACTCTATAAACGCTTTATTGATGGTATTACTGTATCTGGTGGAGAATGTACATTACAGCAAGAGTTTCTAGTAGAGTTGTTTACACGTGCTAAGACAGAAGGCTTAACTTGTATGATTGATACCAATGGTTCTAATGATTTTAAGAAGATGCCGGAACTTGTAGCATTATGTGATGGCTTTATGCTAGATGTAAAAGTGTATGATTCTAAGGCTCATGAAAAATATATAGGTGCGCCTAATGAGGCTGTATTAGCAAACTTGCACTATCTAGCTTCTATAGGAAAACTCTATGAAGTAAGAACGGTAGTCGTACCAGAGTTATTCGACAATGAAGAGACAGTACGCTATACAGCAGGGATTCTTACAGAATATGATGCTTCTATTAGATATAAGCTTATTCAGTATAGAAGTATGGGAGTAAGAGAAGAAGGAAAAGAATTAAGATCACCTTCTAGAACAGAAATGAACCAGCTTGAACAAATTGCTAAGGAGTCAGGATGTAAGCAAGTCATTGTTGTATAAAACCATTTAAAGGAGAAATTGAGTGAAGAAAATTAATTGGAAAAAGATGTTAAATTATTTTGTTATGTTGTCGCTTATTTTTTCAATTGTGTTCATTATTATGACCATGATAGCGGCACCAAGTGTGGCAGATCCAAATGAACCTTTTGTACGTGTGAAAAGTGATTATGTTTTAATGTTATTACAATGTATAGTTGGAGTATTTGCGATGCTTCTTCCAGGACTATTAAAAGAAAAGATTAATTTAGAAATCCCTTCTAATATGATGATTTTATATACAGTATTTTTATATTGTGCCATCTATTTGGGAGAAGTGCGTAGTTTCTACTATACAGTACCACATTGGGATACTATTTTGCATACTTTCAGTGGAGCCATGCTAGGAGCATTAGGATTTTCCTTTGTAAGCTTCCTCAATAAGGCAGAAAGGGTACCTATGAACTTAAGTCCTATGTTTGTTGTTGCGTTTGCTTTCTGCTTTGCAATTACTTTAGGTGTGGCATGGGAAGTATATGAATTTATGGCAGATGGCTTGCTTGGTACGAATATGCAAAAGTTTGGGCTAGAAGATGGAACAGGCTTTGTAGGAAGAGCAGCATTAATAGATACAATGAAAGACTTAATTGTAGATGCTGTAGGTGCCTTTGTGATGTCTGTTATTGGATATATTTCTCTTAAGTACAAAAAAGGTTGGGTAGAAAATCTACTCCTTGAAATTAGAAAATAAAAAGAACTCAGCGTAGGCTGAGTTCTTTTTATAGAATGCTGATAATATAGATAAGAGGTACAAATAGAAGAAGACCCAATACATTATAAAAAGTAAATTGTTTAAGGTAAGTACCTTTTTCACTTTCATAGGTACCTATGTAAAGTTTATAAGAGATGACACTTGCTAAGGAAGCAATAAGTGTACCTAGGCCTCCTATATTGACCCCTAGAAGTAAAGGTTCATAATAAGATGTAAAACCAGATAAAAGCATAGTAGCAGGAACATTACTTATGAATTGGCTACTAATGAGGGCAGTGAAGTAAGTACTACTTTCGTTATTTAGTACACTTTGCATAAATGCACGTACAGTAGGAAAGGTAGATACATTACCTACAAAAATAAAAAAGCCTATAAAAGTTATAAGTAGGCTATAATCTACTTGCTTAAACAGTTTTCTATTAAGAAGAAGTACAAAAGCTAGCACTATAAGGAAAGCCAGTGTACTGTCTAATACATGAAAAACAGAAAGTAAAATAATAAAAAAGAGTATACTAAAACCTATAATATGGCTTGCTTTACCAACGTTAGGTAGCTCAAGCTCTAAAGACAAAGGTTTCTTAGACTCTGTAAGTGTAAGTCCTATTAAAAAAATAATAGCTAAAAGAACTACTGGGAGCATAATAGCAAAGAAAGTGCCTATGGATAAATTGTAATAGGAATATAAAAATAAATTTTGAGGATTGCCCATAGGTGTTAGACAGCTACCTAAATTAGCTGCAAGCGTTTGAAAAATAACAGTTTTAAGTGCAGGAAGTTGTACTTTCTTTGAAATAATTAAGGTTAAAGGTACAAAGGTAATAAGGGCCACATCATTGGTAACGAACATAGCACTTATAAAAGTTATGAAGGTAAGTACAAAAGCCACCTTTTGATAAGAACTGCATTGTTTAAGTAAATAAATGGCTAAGTAATCTAATACCTTAAGTTCTTTAAATGCTGCTACAACGATCATAAGGTTAAAAAGGAGTAAGAGTACCTTAAAGTCAATATAAGACCATTTAGGTATACTGAAACAGGAACTGACAAGAGCCAGTAAAAGAGAAAGTGTAAGGACACTATCTTTCTTTAAGTGATGGAATAGTTTATAAAGCATGATTAAATCTCCCTTGTGTGACTAACATTTTATAACTTAAACTATTGTATAACGAAATAAGAGGTTTATCAATTTAAGAAATAGATAGAACTAGACAACTTATTTAAAGATACGATACAATAAATACAGTCATATTGTGAGTTTAGAAAAGGAGAATAATATGCAGTGGGTTAAACAGTACAAGTTGACATTAGTAGTCATCCTACTTATTTTAGTTGCAATTTTAATGCCAGGGGATAGTGTACCGAGTGTAGGGATACCAGGGATGGATAAATTAGTGCATTTTGGTATGTTCTTTACATTATCGGGGACTTTCTGTCTGGAGTATGTATGGCAGTATAAATGTATGCCTCGTATGCTCTATACTTTTTTGGGTTTATTTATTTTTGCTTTTATGACAGAAGTGGTGCAGCTTTTTGCTGTAAGCCGTTCCTTTGATTTAAAAGATTTAGTAGCAGATACCATAGGATTTGTAGTTGCTGCCTTATTATGGAAGGCTTATATGACTTTAATACATAAGAAAAAAGCCTAGGAATCCTAGGCTTTTTTGTTTAGTTATTCATAAACATTTCAAGGTCATCTTCTACACTTGTAATGCCACCTATATTAAAGTGTGTAATGAGGACATTTAATACATTTGGAGATAGGAATGCAGGAAGTGTTGGCCCGAGATGAATATTTTTAATACCAAGGTGAAGAAGAGAAAGTAGAACGATAACTGCTTTTTGTTCATACCAAGCAATATTGAAAGCAATTGGAAGCTCATTAATATCACTAAGGGCAAATACTTCTTTAAGTTTAAGTGCAATAAGAGCTAAAGAATAAGAATCATTGCACTGACCAGCATCTAATACACGAGGGATGCCGTTAATATCTCCAAGGTTGAGTTTGTTGTATTTATATTTTGCACAGCCAGCTGTCAAAATAACTGTATCTTTTGGAAGGGCTTTAGCGAAATCTGTGTAGTAGTTTCTAGAAGCTTGACGTCCATCACAACCAGCCATCACAAAGAACTTCTTAATAGCACCAGATTTTACAGCATCGACAACTTGGTCAGCAAGTGCAAGTACTTGATTGTGAGCAAATCCTCCCAGAATGCTACCTTGTTCAAGTTCAGTAGGAGCTGTGCATGTTTTAGCAAGTTCAATAAGAGGAGAGAAGTCTTTGTGACCGTTTGCATCTTGTGTAATATGTGTGCAGCCTACAAAGCCAGCAGCTCCTGTTGTGAAAAGGCGATCTTTATAAGAAGCTTTTGGAGGTACAATACAGTTTGTTGTCATAAGAATTGGACCATTGAAGCTTTTGAATTCCTCTTTTTGTTTGTGCCATGCATTACCATAGTTTCCTACAAAGTGGTCATATTTTTTGAAAGCAGGATAGTAGTGTGCTGGAAGCATTTCAGAATGTGTATACACATCGATGCCAGTACCTTTGGTTTGCTCGAGAAGTTGTTCTAAGTCTTTAAGGTCATGACCTGAAACAAGAATACCAGGATTTTGGCCTACACCAATATTAACTTTAGTCATTTCAGGATGTCCATAAGTTGTAGTATTGGCTGTATCAAGTAGAGCCATAGCATCTACACCTACTTTACCTGTTTCAAGAGTAAGAGAAATAAGTTCATCTACACTTAAAGAATCATCTAAAGTAGCAGCAAGGCCTTTTTGCATAAAAGCATTAATAGTCTCATCATCAAAGCCTAATTCATTAGCATGTTTCATATAGGCAGAAAGACCTTTAATACCGTAGATAATTAACTCGCGAAGACTTCTTACATCTTCGTTTTCTGTAGCCAGTATACCTACAGTAAGAGATTTTTGGTCTAATTCACTACGCTCGCTAGAGGTCCATAGAGCGGCTTCGCTAAGGTCTTCTTGGTGTGTAAGTTTTGTTAAAAGATTATTCTTTAAAGCAAGCGTATCTAAAATACGTGTATAAAAAACTTCATTATCGAAGTTAGCATTTGTGATAGTTGTAAAAAGATTTAAAGTAATAGTATGATTAACTGATGGCTCCACGACTTTTTTCTCTTTGCGTAGCGCTGTTGTAATTTGAGAAAGTCCTTTTGTTACATAGATGAGTAAATCTTGAAGGCGTGCAAGTTCAGGAGATTTACCACATACACCGTAAGATGTACAGCCTGTGCAGTGAGCAGTTTCTTGACATTGATAACAAAACATTTTATTTTCCATTTATAGTATCACTCCTTATGTGAGTTGTATGATTTCTTGACATAAGGATAATATAAATAGAAAAAAAAGTATGTTGCTATAGCAACAAAAAGGAGTACAAAAATGAAAGATTATTTAAGTGTCTTAGAAAAGACGCGTTTATTTAAAAATATAGAGCCTTCTGATTTAGAGAAGCTTATAAATTGTCTTAGAGGAGAGGTGAGAAAATATGAGAGTGGTACATGTATTATAGCGTTAGAACAGGAGGTGAATCATATTGGAATTGTGCTTGAAGGACAAGTGGAAGTTGTTAAAGAGAACATAGCAGGAGATCGTAATATTATTGCCATGCTTGAAAAAAGTGGTATGTTTGCAGAAGGAATTGTCTGTACACAGAAGCGCCTAAGTCCTGTGACAGTACGAGCAAAGACAAAAGCAGATGTACTTATGATACCTTATGAAAAGATTATTATTACCTGTGGTGAAAGTTGCAATTTTCATAGCCTACTAATTCACAATATGCTTATGCTTTTGGGGGAGAAAAATTATGCTTTAAATCATAAGATAGATTTTTTAATTCTAAAGGGAATGAGAGAGAAATTAGCACTTTATTTATTGGAGGAAGCGAAGAGAAATAAAAGCGTGGCCTTTAATATTACTCTAAGTCGTAATGATTTAGCGGAATATCTGAATGTATCACGAAGTGCTATGAGTAGGGAACTATCGAGAATGAAGGAAGATGGTCTGATTGATTATTATAAAAATAGTTTCAAAATTATAAATGAGGAAGCTTTAAAGGGCTTCCTCCGTTAGTCTTTATAATGATAGGCAATACCAATACTGCCTGGACCTACATGTAGGCCAATAACAGGGCCGATAGATTGGATGCGTATAGGTTTATGAAGCTTTTCTTCCAAGGTACTTGCTAAAGCTAAGCCCTCTTCTTCACAGTTAATATGGTGAACAATAAGCTCTTCTAGATTCTCGGGAGATTTAATATCCTCAAGTAAAATGTCTATAAGTTTAGAAACAGCTTTCTTTTTGGTACGTACTTTAGTAAGAACATCTGTCTTACCTTCTTTAGAAACAGTTAAAATAGGTTTAATCTGCAGGAAAGTACCAAGGAGTGCTGCAGCGCCTCCGATGCGCCCACCTTTTTGAAGGTAAGTAAGTACTTCAGGCGTAAAGATAAAACGACTATGTGCACGTACATAAGCTGCCCTAGCAAGAACCTCCTCCATACTTTGATCAGCCATAGCAGCCTTCGCAGCCTCTAGTACTACAAAGCCCATTTGCATGCAGTTCGTTAAAGAGTCAAAAAGTTCAATAGTTGCATTAGGATATTTTTCAAGTAGCATCTGACGTATAAGGTGACTACTGGCATATGTTCCACTCATTTCTGAAGAGAGGAAGATACCAAGTATACTATGACCTTCTTTAATAATATTTTCAAAGGTAGTCAGCATCTCATCAGGTATAGGCTGTGAGGAGGTAGGAATTTCATTAGAAGATGCCATTTGTGTATAGAAATGAGCGTTGGAAAGTTCTGTTTCACGTGTACTTACACCATCCAAAATGACATTTAAAGATACAATGGAAATATCATAGGTGGTGCAAAGGTCTTTAGGAAGATAGGAAGTGCTATCTGTTACAATTTTAATACCCATAATCATGCTCCTTGTAAAGTGTAATATTTACTTATTATATCATAATTTTTTCTATTTCTTTATTATTTCTTGACTTTTCTATGGTATAAATTTATACATAATAAAGGTAAAATAAATCTAGAAAGTACATAAAGTAAGAGAGGTTAATCTATGGAAAGTTTTGACGTTGTGATAAGATATATGCAGGACTATGGTATAATTTTTTTATTTGTAATCGTATATTTAGAGTATCTGAACTTGCCAGGGCTACCAGCAGGTATTATTATGCCAGCGATAGGACTGCTTATAGCAAGAAGTGATATAAGTTTTATTTATGCTTTGAGTATATCTGTCATAGCAGGGCTACTTGGAAGTTATACCTTATATGCTATAGGGTATTTTATAGGGAGTCCTATAGTAGATAAGATTTATGAGAAGTATGAAAAAATGAGACCTTCGATTGATAAGAGCTTTGGCTATATTGATAAGTATGGGAATGGGGGAGTCTTTATTAGTAGGCTTATTCCTGTTGCGCGTACACTCATCTCTTTAGTAGGGGGAACTGTACGTATGAAACTTAGAGGTTTTACCTTCTACTCTATTATAGGGATTACTTTATGGAATGCAGGTTTTATTTTTGCAGGTTATTTATTAGGAATATGGGGGAGATAAGATGAGTACTTTAGAACAATTTAAAAACTATGTTAAAAAAGCCAATGATTTCGAACATGCAGCTATGATTCTAAACTGGGATATGGAAACTAAGATGCCTAAAAAAGGTGCTAAAGCACATATTGCTGCGCTTACGACACTTTCAACTGAGGCATTTAAAATGAGTGTCTCAGATGAGATGAAGGGGTATTTAGATACTTTATCTATGTCAGATGAGTGGGCGAATTTAGATGAGATTTCACGTAAGATGGTGGAGAATATTAAAGAAGGGTATGAGGAGTCTAAAATATTCCAGAAGACCTTTATGCAAGATATGTAGAGCTTACTTCAACTTCACAGAATGTATGGGGAGAAGCAAAGCATAACAGTGATTTTGAAGCAATGCGTCCTTATTTTGAAGAAATGATTAGTCTTAATAAGACTATGGCGCAGTATATAGATCCTAATAAAAAGCCTTATGATGTACTTTTAAATAGATATGAAAAAGGTATTGATGAAGCTACTATCACACGTACCTTTGAAACGCTAAAAAAAGGTGTTATGCCACTGGTAGAAGCTATTAAAGAAAAGCCTAAAGTAGATGAAAGTATGTTTAAAGGTGAGTTCTCTAAGGAAGGTCAAGAAAAACTAGGGTACTATTTATTAGAGGCTATAGGCTATTCTTTAGAAGCTGGAAGGCTTGATGAAAGTGAACATCCTTTTACTATAGGAAATGCACCTTATGATGTAAGAATTACGACGAACTATGATTTAACAGACTTAAGAAGCTCTGCATTTAGTATTTTACATGAAGGTGGACATGGACTTTATGAGCAGCATATTAATCCTGCACTTATAGGGACTACTTTAAATACAGGTACCTCTATGGGTATTCATGAGAGTCAATCTCGTTTTTATGAAAATATTATAGGGCGTAATAAACATTTCTGGATAAATCACTATAACAAGATAAGTGAAATTTTTCCAAGTTATAAAAATGTATCATTAGAGGCATTTTATAAAGGAATGAATGTGGTACAACCATCACTTATTCGAACAGAAGCAGATGAACTGACTTATAACCTACATGTTATTATCCGTTTTGAATTAGAGAAAGCTTTATTTGATGGCACTCTAGAAGTTAAAGATTTACCTATAGCGTGGCATGATAAGATGCAAGCATACTTAGGCATCGTACCAGCAAATCATAAGGAAGGGGTTCTTCAAGATGTGCATTGGGCAGGAGGTATGTTTGGCTACTTCCCATCTTATGCATTAGGCAATATTTATGGTGGACAGTTCCTAATGCAAATAGAGAAGGAATTGGGAGCATTAGATACTCTTCTTGAAAAAGGTGAGCTTATTAAAGTATCAGACTGGCTTACTGAACATGTACACACTTTTGGACGTATGAAAGCACCTATGCAGATTATACAAGATGCATGTCAGAGCAATTTAGATGCAGCACCTATTATAAGATACTATACGGAGAAATATACTAAACTTTATAATCTTTAAAAAGTGATGAGGATGATGATGAAATATAGACTAATATGTATTGATATGGATGGTACTTTACTAAATAGTAAGGGTGAAGTAACAAAGGAGAATAAAGAGACGCTTCAAAAGGCACAGGAAGAAGGCGTTAGTATCGTCATTACAACAGGGCGTATTTATCAATGTGCCAAAGGGTTTAATAAGCAAATAGGTATAAATGGACCTATTATCAGTTCTAATGGAACTTATATAGGCCTACCAGATGAAGCAGAGCCTTTTTATCATAAAGGCTTAACTTATGATGAAGTGATGACTTTCTATAAATGTGCTAAAAAATATCCTGTAGAGATACATTTTTCCACAACAAAAGGCATTTTGTGTGATGTACGTGTAAAAGCGACTGAAGACTATCATAATAAGCTTAATGAAATGCTACCAGAGGAAGAGCGTTTTGAGATTGCTTACGTAGAAGACTTTGATGATGCCTTTGAAACTTATGATGGACAAATTTTAAAAGCTTTCTGTATGTCTATGGAGGAAAAAGATGCATTAGCAAAGTTAAAGGCAGAATTGATAGCACTTGATTTATATGAGGTCTCATCATCAGGTGGTGACAATATAGAAGTGATGCCGAAAGGTGTAGATAAAGGATATGGTGTCAGCAAACTTGCGGAGCACTTAAATATTCCTAAAGAAGCAGTAATTTGTATTGGAGACAATGAAAATGATTTATCTATGATTGAATATGCAGGCATGGGCATTGCGATGGGTAATAGCACACCAGAAGTACTAGAAAAGGCAGACGATATTACGCTAACAAATGATGAATCAGGCGTTGCCAAAGCAGTACAAAAATATACATTCAATTTATCTGAATAGACTTGAAATGGTGCAAGCTTGGTGGTAAAATCTAGATAATTAAGAATTTTACCAGCAGGTATGGCGGAAATGGCAGACGCGATAGATTCAGGTTCTATTGAGGGTTTCTTCATGCAGGTTCAAGTCCTGTTACCTGCACTAACAAAGGAGCTACTACAAGGCTAAGAAAGAAGTTATGTAGTAGCTCTATTTTTGTATTTACAAGGAGAGAAGGGGATAATATGAAGGTACAAGAACAATTACAGAAAGTGGCAGAACACTTACAAGTAAGGCCTATAACTATGGAGGATATTAAAGTACCGATACCGACTGTGCCAGAAGGTATTGATATAGAATTTTTAGGAGCAGATTATAAGCAAATTATAGATGATGAGGGGAATATTCATAAACCTCTTGTAAATAGTAAGGTAATTATTGACTTTAGGATTTTTTGTGAGGAAGAGGAAGTCTGGACAAAGGGGATAGAGGTTACTGTACCAGGAAGCTATGGGGGAGAGATAGGAGAAAATAGTAAACCTTATGTCATTCCTGAAATAAAAGAATGGATAGGACTAGAAGGCAAATGTCTTATTACGAGTGAGTCTACAATTAGAGTAGGTCAGACAAATAAAGAGGTGTTATTACCTATTGCAACTATTCTAAAACAGGATATGAGTGAAATGATAGGACTAGACTTAAGGGTAGAAGTAGGAGGAGAGCCTAAGCAGTCAGATATATACTTACAGTTAGATGATGAAGATATAGCTATAGGAGAAGAGGGCTACGGGATTCATATCCATGATTATATCGTTGTCAGTGCACTGAGTAAAAAAGGCATTTTCTATGCAACTAGAACTTTACTGCAAATGTTAAAAAGGCAAGGCAATAGCATTTTGCAAGGCATTATCAGAGATTATCCTAGGTATAAAAAAAGAGGATTTATGCTGGATGTGGGAAGAAGATTTTCTTCTATAGAGGCTTTAAGAGAATATGTTAAGCTTATGGCCTGGTATAAGATGAATGATTTCCAAATTCATTTAAATGACAATGCAATCCATTTTGATGATACGAAATGGCCTACGGAGTATGCGGCATTTAGATTAGAGTGCGATACCTATAAAGGGTTAGCTGCAACAGATGGCTATTATACGAAAAAAGAGTTTGGGGAACTTATTGATTTTGCTAAACAGTATGGTGTAGATATTGTGCCAGAAATTGATACACCAGCCCATTCTTTAGCATTTGTCCAGTATGATGGAACATTAGCCCTAGGGCCTGGTAAAGGAAGAGACCACTTAAATATTATGAAGGAAGATACTTATAGGTTTGTAGATCAGCTGTTTGATGAATATATGAATGGAGATGAACCAACTTTTAGATTTCAAGATGTGCATATTGGAACAGATGAGTATTTTGGAAATGATGAAGAGTTAGAGGTTTTTAGAGCTTATACAGATAGGTATTTAAGATGGATTAAAGCTAAAGGTAGAACGCCAAGACTATGGGGGAATTTAAGTAGTTTTAAAGGTAAGACTCCTATTATAAGTGAAGGGGTTATTATTAATATTTGGAGTTTAGATTGGGTAGATGCTATAGAGATGATCAAAGCAGGATATGATATTATTAATTCTGATGATACCAGGTTATATATTGTACCTAATGCGAATTACTATAGAGATTACTTAGATAAAGAAAATCTATTTAATCAATGGGAACCTAATATGTTTAGAAATGCCTATACTATTCCAGCAGGGCATCCTAAATTACTTGGCGGAGCTTTTTCTATTTGGAATGATATGATAACCATTAAAGTTTCAGAAGATGCAATCTATGATAGGGCTAAAGAAGGCATCCAAGTATTAGGACAAAAATTATGGAGTAGAGATTTTTCTGGGGATTATAAGCAGTTTAATAGGATATGCAAGGAAGTTCATACATACTAATTACAAGAATAAAAATAACAAAGAGGCTGTCATTTAGACAGCCTTTTTTGATGTGAAAATCTTGATACCATCTTAATCTCTTTATAAGCTATCCTAACACCACATTAATTGTGTAGATATTAAACTGTGGTCAAGGAGATTAAGGAGGAAAGCATTATGCAAGCTATTTTACAATATGGGAAATATAGAAATTTGAAGAGGCTTCTATATTGCTATCTAGATAAAACAAAGGAGAGCCATAAATAACTTCTGCAAAGTCGTTGCTATTTTGAAGGGTTTCATCATAAAATGGAGAAGTTTTGAAAGGTTCTAGTACATAAATAGGTGAATAAAAAATAATAATTTAGAATTTATCTTAACAACCTTATTTTTCCATCAACTTACAATAGGATAAAAATATATAAAAACACAACAATTTATACAAAAAAAGGGAAAAAACGCACATCATAAGCACTAAATAAAAGTAAAATAATTAGGCATACTATATAAATATCAACAAAAATAAGAAATTCAGCTATTCACACTTGAATATAACCATTTAAATACAGTATTATGTTAGTTGAAGAAATAGTTAAGACAGCTAGAATATTGGAGTGAAAAACATGAGAAAAACAAAAATTATATGCACACTTGGTCCAGCAACAGAAGATGAGAAAGTATTACGCGAATTAATGCTTGCCGGCATGGATATTTGCCGTTTTAATTTTTCACATGGTGACCATGAAACACACAAGCAAAAATATGACACAGTTGTAAAAATTAGAGAGCAATTAGGCCTTCCAGTAGCAACGATGCTTGATACAAAAGGTCCAGAAATTCGTATCTGTAAATTCAAAGATACAAAAGTAATGCTTCAAAAAGGTGATACATTCACACTTACAACACGTGAAGTAGAGGGTACAAAAGACATTGTAAGTGTTACTTATAAAAACTTACCAAGCGATGTACATGTAGGCTCTGCTATTCTTTTAGATGATGGTCTTATTGAACTTAATGTTCTTGAGATTAAAGATGGTACAGATGTTATCTGTAAAGTTATGAATGATGGTGCTGTTTCAAACAACAAAGGTGTTAACTTACCAGATGCAAGCCTTTCAATGCCATTCATCAGTCAAAAAGATAGAGAAGATATGATCTTCGGGGCTAAAACAGGATTTGATTTTATTGCAGCTTCTTTCACAAGAACAGCTGATGATATCTTAGAAATTCGTAAAATCCTTGAAGAACACGATCGTACGGATATGAAAATCATTGCTAAAATTGAGAACCGTGAAGGTGTTAACAACATTGATGAAATTATCCGTGTTGCAGATGGTGTAATGGTTGCTCGTGGGGATATGGGTGTTGAAATTCCTCTTGAAGAAGTACCAGGACTTCAAAAAATGATTATCAAAAAAGTTTACAATGCAGGTAAACAAGTAATTACAGCAACACAAATGCTTGATTCTATGATGAAAAATCCTAGACCAACTCGTGCGGAAACAAACGACGTTGCAAATGCTATCTATGATGGTACAAGTGCAATTATGCTTTCTGGTGAAACAGCAGCAGGTGCTTACCCAATTGAAGCATTAAAAATCATGGCGCGTATTGCGCTTCATACAGAAAGAAACATTGACTACATCAAGCGTTTTAAAAACAGAGATTCAGATGGCGTACAAAATGTAACAAATGCAATTTCTTACTCAACATGTGCAGCAGCACACGACTTAAATGCGAAAGCAATCGTAACTGTAACAAAATCAGGACGTACTGCACATATGATTTCTAAATATCGTCCATTAGCACCAATTATTGGATGTACAACATCAGAAAAAACATATAGACAACTTAGCATGACTTGGGGCGTTATTCCTGTACTTATTGATGAAAAACAAGATACAACAGATCTTTTCGAAGCAGCTATGAAGGCAGCAGAAAAAACAGGTATTGTATCAAAAGGTGATTTAGTTGTATTAACAGGTGGTATGCCACTTGGTGTTTCTGGTACAACAAATATTATGAAAGTTGATGTAATTGGTTAAATCCTTATATTAGGAACAGGTCTTAACGATAAAATGGTAAGCGGAAATGTATACACCTGTCACAATGAGGAAGCTGTTAAGAAAAATTTACAAATTTCAAATGAAATTTTACCATTTATTAAAAAGCACCTGGTATTATTACATAACAATCTGACCTTGACTCATATGTAGTAATTATAGGTATAGCATTGGATATTCCAGTAATTGTTAATGTAGCTAATGCAACTAAAATCTTAAAAAATGGTACAACAGTAAACATGGATAGTGCACGTGGTGTAGTATCATACATGTCTTAATTTGATTGAAAGTAGCTTACTTTTGTAAGCTACTTTTTTTATGCATTAAATAGGGGACAAAATAAAAGGTACATGCATATTATAACTATCATGATGTCTAGGGGTGAGGAAATGAGGGAGGACTATTATAATGCATTTTGGAGTAGTACTTTTTTTAAGAAGAGAAGAGGGCAAATGGAACAATTAGAGGAACTATTTAAACATCTTAAAAAGAGGAGATTTAAACTAAAAGGCTGATTAACAGCCTTTTTTATTGTGAATAAATTGTTGAAGTTGTATAATGAATTATTGAATAATGAATACAAAGGAGACAAGCGATGTATACATCAATTTTATTGCAGACGGCTATTATATTTGCATTATATTTTATGGGAGAGGGTATTGCCACGCTACTTCCTATCACAATTCCAGGTAATATTATAGGAATGCTTTTAATGTTTATAGGGCTACTGCTTAAGTGGATTAAAGTTAAACATGTACAGACTGTAGGGCGCTTTTTACTGAATCATATGGCGTTTTTGTTTATTCCTGCGGGTGTATCTATTATAGAGAGTATTGAACTTATACAAGATGATTGGTTTAAGATTTTAATAGTATGTGTTCTGACAACTATTATTACATTTGCAGCTACAGGTTTAACAGCTAAAGCTGTTATAAGATTACAGGAAGGATGGAAGAGAAAAAAATGAGAGAACTGATAACATCGCCTTTATTTAGTATTATGCTTTGTATAGGTGCTTTTGAAATTGGGGGATGGATTCATAGGAAAACAAAAATAGATGCACTGAATCCTTTATTAATAGCTATTGCACTTGTTATTGTTATGCTTAAGATGTTAGATATACCTCTTGAGATTTTTAATGAAGGTGGAGATATGATTAACTTATTACTAGGGCCAGCAACTGTGGTATTGGCTGTACCTATGTATGAACAAGTAGAGATTCTTAAGAAGAATATTATTCCTATTATAGTTGCAACGGGTGTAGGTGCGTTGACTTCCATAGGAAGTGTTCTTTTACTTTGTAGAGCATTTGGATTAGATGAAGTTTTATTAGCTTCATTGCTACCTAAATCAGTAACAACGCCTATTGCTGTTGAAGTGTCCGTTCAGCATGGCGGGATTGCTTCTATTACTATAGCGGCAGTAGTTATTACAGGAATATTAGGTGCTGTAATAGCACCAGGACTCATTAAGATTTTTAAGCTGGAAGGATGTTCTGTAGCATCAGGGCTTGCTATTGGTGCTTCTAGCCATGCAATGGGAACAAGTAAAGCTGTACAGATTGGCGAAATTGAAGGAGCCATGTCTGGACTTGCTATAGGTATAATGGGAATTTTTACAGTATTATTTTCATTGTTTTTATAACTTAAAAATGAAAAAGAATAAAGCGTTTTATATTTTATCCATAAGTGTAAGGCTGGGTATGGCTCTTTTATTCAGAGGTCTTATTGGGCTTGAACGTGTTAGAAAAAAAGGCCAGCTGGGTTTAGGACTTGTATGCTTATATGTATGGGCGTGCAGGTTATTACTTTGCTTACAATTAAGGTCGATAAAAAACAGGATAAAAAATACAGGTTATACCATAAAGGTATAACCTGTATTTTGCTTTTTAAGCTGGAAACGTGACTTGAACACGCGACCTATTGATTACGAATCAATTGCTCTACCGACTGAGCTATTCCAGCGCAAATTAAAGTTGTTAGTATATTCTATATTACATGATAAAAGACAAATAGTAAAGAGGAAAGGTATACAAAAATAGGATAATTAAACAATATAATTAAATATTTTAAACATTTATGCTATAATAAGATGAGTATATAAACTAGGAGGGGATAGAAATGATGGTTAAGAATATTATGATACCTATAGAGAAGCTTACGACGGTAGCGCTAGAAGATACTGTTAAAGACACAATTGCACTTATTGATGCACATAATTTGCTCTCATTACCTGTAGTCCAAGGTAATAAATTTGTAGGAATCATTTCAAAGAAATACATCTTCGAAGAGTATTTTAAGAGTAATGAAGATAAGGAAGAATTTTTAGAGAGTAAAGTAGCAGAATTCATGAAGACGAAGATTGATGCCGTGAGTGAAAGAGATTTGATTGAAGTACCAGGGAAAATACTAGCAGAACATAACTTGCAGTTTGTGCCTGTAGTTAATGAAAAGGGAAATTTTAATGGGATTGTAACGCATAAGGCTATTTTTAGGACCTTTAATAAAATTTTAGGTGTTGGGCATACACGTATTGAAGTCATCACAAGAGATGTAAAAGGTAGACTTGCTGCTTTAACAGAAATTATTACGAAACAAGATGTTAACATTCTTAGTATTGCAGAAATTGATATAGAAGTTATGAATTTACGAGAGATTATTATGCGCGTAGATAGTAAAAATATTAAAGCGCTTATTGAGGCACTTAATGCAGGGGGGTTTACTGTTAAGCGTATAGACGAAGAATAAAGGCGACCAAATTGGTTGTCTTTTTCATAGTTAAGTAGCCTAAATATGAAAATTTTTGTGATATATTAGGGAGGACAAAATAGGGAGAGTGATAATATGGCAATTCGATTAATAACAGATTCAGCATGTGATTTACCGCTTGCATATGTACAAGCACATCACATAGATATCGCATCTTTACAAGTAAATATTAAAGGCGAATTTTATAAAGATGATTTAGGACAGACTGTACAGTATGATACCTTCTATCAGATGCTACGTGAAGGAGAACTGACTTCTACGTCACAAGTTAATGTCCATACCTTTGAAGAACTCTTTGAAGGATATGTATTAAATGGAGATTCTATTATTTTTATTGGTCTTGCAAGTGTATTAAGTGGAACAGTAAATAGTGCACTTATGGCAAGAGAAAATATACTTGAAAAATATAAGAATGCGGATATTACTATTATTGATTCAAAAAGTGCAACTTTAGGAGAGGGGGCACTTGTCTATGGAGCTGTAGAGCAGATAGAGAAGGGAGCTTCAAAAGAAGAGGTTATAGAATGGATTCTTAGCCATAGGGAAAAAGTTGTACATGCTATTGTAGTAGATGATCTTAATTTCTTAAAAAGAGGTGGACGCATTTCTAGTACAACTTCTGTAGTAGGTTCTTTGCTTAATATTAAACCAAGTGTTAAGTTAGATTTAGAAGGGAAAGTTATTCAAGGTCCTAAGCTAAAAGGAACAAAAGCTGTCTTTAAATTTTTAGTTAACACCATAGAGGAAAAGGGGATAGATTTGGAGCAAACCACCATCTTCGTTGCTCATGGGGATGCCGAGGAACGTGCCATAAAGTTAAAAGAAATGATTTTAGAAGCTTTACCAGTTAAAGAAGTCATTATTAATCCTATGGGAGCTATTATAGGAACACATGTAGGCCCGGATGCTTTAGGTGTATTATTTATAGGTAAAGAAAGATAATTCTAAAAAGTGAGATATAAGAAATATAAATTGCAAGATTAGAGTTTTTAACTTGCAAAATAATAATAGGCTAAGAAAAAAATAAAAAAATATTTAACGAAAAAAGCATCTTTTTTAAGATGTTTTTTTTATGTTTAACTGAAAAAATGAAAGCTTTATGCACTTTAATCGAATAAAGTATATCTTTTGTTATCAATGGTTTGGTGGAAATTTGGATAAATGATTTAAAAATAGAAATGTATTTTTATAACAAGTGATAAGTGAAAAAAGAAGTAAGGGGAATTTTATGGTATTCATAAGAAAATGCATAAAATAGGTTTACAAGTTGCAATGACCTGTGGTATGATAGGGGCAAGAAAAGAGTTAACATAACGTTAATAAATAGCTAGAAACGAGACAGTAAAGTAAAGACAGGAGGAATAGATATGAAAGAGAAAAAGAAATCAAGTACATCTCTAATAGAGAAAATCGGTAAAAAAATACCTGATCCAGTTATTATCTTTATAGGATTGTATGTCATTACAATGATACTTACTCTTGTAATGGGTGGTAAAACATTTGAAACAATGAGTGCTGATGGTGGTACGATTGTTCATGAAATAAAAAATATGTTTGAAGCAGAAAATATCCAATGGATATTTAATAATGCCTTACTTAAAAACTGGTTATCCTATGGTGGTGGGGTACTTGGTACAATCCTTATTGTTATGTTAGGGGTAGGGATTGCAGAAGAATCAGGTTTACTTACAGCATTAATTAAAAAAGTAGGCCTTAAAGTATCAGATAAATTTTTACCAGTTGCTTTAGTATTCTTAGGGATTATGAGTAGCATTGCATCAGATGCAGGATATCTTATTCTTATTCCTCTTGCAGGGCTTCTTTACGCAGGCCTTAAGAAAAATCCTCTTATCGGTATGGCTGCAGCTTTCGCTGGGGTATCAGCAGGATTTAGTGCGAACTTATTCCCAAGTACACCAAGTGATGTTATCATTGGTAAAAACGCTCAGCTTTTCGCGGAGAGTCAAGGTGTACCTTTTGCTAATGCAGCAGGAGAGGCGCTTAACGGACCTACAATGCACTACTTCTTCATTGCAGCTTCTACAATCTTATTAACGCTTGTAGGTGCTTTTGTAACAGCTAAATTCATTAAACCTAAATTAGAAAAACAAAGCTATACGATTCCAGATGATATTGATTTAAGTGATTTCACAGTTAAACCAGAAGAAAATAAAGCACTTAAGTTTGCTGGACTTGGTTTACTTCTTGCAGGTGCGGTTGTAGCATACTTAGGGTTTGGACCACTTGCTTCTTTTGTAACAGAAGAAGGTGCAAAAGTAACACCATTTATTGATAACATTATTTTAATGATCACATTCTTATTCTTTGTACCAGGTTTATTTTTCGGTATTAAAATGGGGCTTTTCAAAAGTGCTCAAGATGTTATCCGTGCTATGGCAAAACAAATGGGTAATATGGGATATGTACTTGTTTTAACATTCTTCTCATATAACTTCTTAGCACTTTTAACAGAATGTAACCTTGGAACATACATTACATTCTTAGGAGCTAAGGGACTTCAGGCTATGGGACTTGATAATTCTCCAATCCTTCTTATTATTGGATTTATTATCACAACAGCGATTATCAACCTTTTCGTAGGTGGTTTAACATCAAAATGGATGCTTCTTGGACCAATCTTCATCCCAATGTTATTCCAAGTACATTCAGGTATGACACCAGATATTGTTGCAGCGGCTTATAGGGTAGCTGACTCATCAACAAATATCATTACACCACTTATGTCTTACGCAGGGGTCATCCTAGTATTTATGAGAAAATACAAGCCAGAATATACAATCGGTGATCTTATTGGACTTATGCTTCCATATTCAGTAGCTTTCCTTATTGCTTGGACAGCACTTTTAATTGGATTCTTTACATTCGGTATTCCATTAGGATTTTAGTTAAAAAGGACTCTGAAAAATTTTTCAGAGTCCTTTTTAAGTTAGAATAACAAATAAATGGTAATAGGAATATGATAGTATAGATGAGTTTAGTCTATTAAAGACTAGAGGAGGCTAGCTATTATGAATTCAAAGATGCACTCAGCGTTAGCTGCATGGACTCTTTTTTCTTTACTCAATCGTTCCGATGAGAACTCTGAATGGATTAAAGATGCAGGTCTTAATATAGCAGAGGACTATTTTACATTATTGCCTGGATACAATCAGTGTACAGTGGGGCAGATCCTTAGAATTGAACTTGATGAAGTTGCAGACGGGCGTTTTACATGGAAATTAAATATACCCGTTGGAATAAAGCACATTAAAGATAGTGTAGATGAGGACCATAAACATAGATGGCTTATTGAGGTTGTTCAAGCAGGAAGATATAAAATCGCAGTAGATTACATTGATAAAAAACGTATGTATCGTATAAAAAAGCGTGTTGTATTTGAGGTAGAGGCACTGCCTGCGCCTGGAAGAGATGAATAAAAAATAATAAACACCATGAAGTTAGGGCTTCGTGGTGTTTATCATTGTAGGAATATAATTACGGTCTATAGTAATAACGCTATGGAAAGATTCATCTTGGGTTTTAAGCTGTTTGTCAATAAGGTAAGCCAGCTCTTTATCTGACATTTTAAATTCAGGAGGAACTGTAATATCAAAAATAAGATTAGTGTGTGTTACCCCTTGGACAACTCTGAAATCATGGATAGATAAAATAGGGTCTATTTCATCTAAAATACTTAAAATAATATCCTTAAGGGCATTTGAGATAGCATCATCTTTAATAATAGGATCTAAATGAATAACAAGATGGATACCTAATTCTATAATAAAGTCACGTTCAATACGGTCAATAAGGTCATGACTTTCTAAAATATCTTCAGCTGCAGATACTTCCACGTGCACGGAAGCAAAGCATCTGTTTGGTCCATAATTATGTACCATTAGGTCGTGTAAGCCTAGTACACCTTCATAAGTTAAAATTTTGCTATGAATTTTATCTACAAGTTCTGTTGTAGGTGCTTCTCCTAAAAGTGGGTTAATGGTATCTTTAATAATATTAATACCTGAGTAGATAATAAAGCATGCTACAATAAGGCCAATAAAGCCATCTAAGTTAATAGAAGTGAAATAAAAGATTATCATAGAAATAAGAACACTACTTGTAGCAATTACATCATTTAAGCTATCTGTTGCAGTAGCATTAAGTGTAGTGGAATCAATTTTTTTACCTAAGTGTCTGTTGAAGAGACTCATCCAAAACTTGACTAAAATGGAGATACCAAGGACAAGCACTGTTATCCATGAAACATATATGGGCGTAGGTGAAAAAATCTTAGAGATAGAAGAACCTGCTAGTTGAAGACCTAAGAAAATAATGATAAAGGAAATAACAAGTCCAGCTACATATTCTACACGTGCATGACCAAAAGGGTGGCCCTCATCAGCAGGTTTAGAGGAAATTTTAAAACCTACCAAAGTTACAATGGAGGAAGCTGCATCTGATAAGTTATTAATAGCATCAGCTGTAATAGAAACACTACCAGATAAAATACCCACAATAAGTTTAAAAATAAAAAGTAAGATGTTACAGAAAATGCCTACAGCACTTCCTAGAAAACCATACTTTTCACGGACAATGGGATTTTGAATATCTTTATAATCTTTAATGAAAGTACGAATAAGAAACTGCGTCATAGTACCCTCCTATATAAATAATATGCTATCAGTTTAGCATTTCTATCTATTGTATGCAAATCCCAAAAGAAAAGTAGAGGAAAATCTGTTATAATAGAAATAGACTACTTATGAGGAGGCATTATGAGAAATAAAACATTATGGATTTCAGATTTAGATGGAACCCTATTAAATAAAGAAAAGAAAGTATCAGACTATACAAAGAAAATCTTAAATGAAAAAATAGCAGAGGGGCTTTGTTTTAGTATTGCAACAGCACGTACTCCTGCCACTGTAGTGGACATGTTAAAGGGTGTAGAAATTAGTGTGCCAGTTGTAGTAATGAATGGAGCAGCTGTTTATAATATGGCTACATCAACCTATGAACATGTTAATTATTTAGAGACTGATATGGTAAAAGTGATAGAGAACCTTTTAAAAGAGAAGAAACAAAATGCTTTTACTTACTGTATTGACAATAATCAGCTCATAGCTTATCATGGAGCTTTCACAAATGAAGCACAAAAGAAGTTTTATGAGGAAAGACAAAATAATCCACGTAAACTTTTTAAAGAAGAAGAAACACCGTTAGATGCAAAAGTTGCTTATTTTGTTGTAATAGGTGAGGAAGAGGCAGTACGCAGCATCTATGAGGTTTTAAAAGGTTATGATAAAGTTAACCAAGTATTTTATGAAGATATTTATAACGCAGGCGTATATTACTTAGAAATTTATAGTGAGGAAGTTTCTAAAGCAAATGCAATTAAGTTCTTGAAACAAACATTTGGTTTTGATAAACTTGTCTGCTTCGGAGATAATTATAATGATATAGAAATGTTCGAAATGGCAGATGAAGGCTGTGCAGTAGCTAATGCTGTTGAAAAAATTAAAGAGCTTAGTACACAAGTGATTGGTCACCACAATGAAGATGGTGTTGCAAAGTTTATTGAATCAAAGTGGCAAAAATGATAAAATGATGCATATAGTTATATATAAGTTTAATTTATAAAGGGGGAATCGCCGTGGAAGGCCAGCCGAGGTCTAGGCAGATTTTTAAACGTATTAAAGAATCTTTAATATCTAAAAAAGCAAGATTAAAAAAAGAAGTATCGGAAGAAGATATTAAG
>JAHLFD010000253.1:0-7359 GCA_018883975.1 Candidatus Niameybacter stercoravium | reverse complement strand
GAATAGAGTAAAAAATTTAGTAAAATTATATTTATTTAGGAGGGCATGAGCATGGCGATATTAGTAACAGGTGGTGCAGGTTATATTGGAAGTCACACATGCGTCGAGTTATTAGATGCAGGATATGAAATTGTTATTATTGATGATTTTAGCAATTCTAACCCAAGTGTACTGGATAAGATCAAACATATTTCAGGCAAAGACTTTGCTTTTTATGAGGGAGACGTAAAAGATAAAGACTTACTTGAACGTATTTTTACAGAGCATAAAATTGAAGCAGCTATTCACTTTGCAGGATTTAAAGCAGTAGGCGAATCTTGTGAGAAACCTTTAGCTTACTACCATAACAACTTAATGAGCACAATCATTCTTTGTGAAGTTATGGCGAAGCATCATGCTAAAAAGTTAGTATTTAGCTCATCAGCTACAGTATACGGAGATCCAGCTTCAGTACCAATTAATGAAAGCTTCCCAACTTCTACAACTAATCCTTACGGCGCTACAAAATTGATGACAGAAAACATCCTTAAAGATGTCTATGCAGCAGACAACGAGTGGAGCGTAGCACTTCTTCGTTACTTCAACCCAATTGGGGCACATGAATCAGGCCTTATCGGTGAAGAACCAAACGGCATTCCAAACAACTTACTTCCTTATATTGCAAAAGTAGCAGTAGGTGAGCTTGAAGCCCTTAACGTATTTGGAGATGACTACCCAACAGTAGACGGTACAGGTGTACGTGACTACATCCACGTGGTAGACCTTGCTAAAGGCCACGTTAAAGCAATTGAAAAAATCCTTGGTGAAACAGGCATTGACGCTTATAACTTAGGTACAGGAAATGGCTATAGCGTACTCCAAATGGTAAAAGCTTTTGAAAAAGCAAGTGGCAGACCAGTAGCTTACCGCATTGCACCAAGACGAGCTGGTGACATTGCAGAATGCTATGCAGAAACTAAGAAAGCAAAAGAACTTCTCGGATGGGAAGCGACAAAGAATATTGACGATATGTGCCAAGACTCTTGGAGATACATGTGTAATAGAAAATAAATAATAGTAATAGGAAGTCATAAGTGTAAAATGAAGTAAAAGGGATACACTTATGGCTTCTTTTTTTTCAGCTAAAAGGGGATATAGTGGGAATATTATGTATAAAAAGGTTGATTAATACGAAGTGTTAAGATAAAATTATTAGAGTATTATTGTACAATAGTACAAAAATGTTTAAAAGTATTAAGGAGGAGTAAGATGCGACTAAATCTTAGATTAAAAAAAGTGCTTGCAACAACTGCAGCTGCTACAATTATGGCAACAGCTGTACCAGTTGTAACTTATGCAGCAGACTATGACAACCACTGGGCGAAGGAAGCTATTACAAAGTGGTCAGAAAAAGAAGTGCTTGAAGGTTATGAAGATGGAACTTTCAAACCAAACAACAAAGTGACTCGTGGGGAATTAGCGGCAATTATCGTAAGAGTGTTTGGTTTAACAGATACATCAGCAGCAGAAAAATACACAGATGTAGAAGCTACTAAATGGTATGCATCAGATATCGCAAAAGTATCATCTGCAGGGATTATGAATGACTATGAAGATGGTACATTCAAACCAAATCAAGAAGCAACTCGTGAAGAAGCAGCTTACGCGATTGCAAAAGCTTACAAAGTAGCAGCTAAAGAAACAAATGTGACATTCAAAGACCAAGCTCAAATCTCTGATTGGGCAGAAGCTGAAATTGCAAGCTTAGTAGCAGGTGGCTACTTAAATGGTAACCCAGATGGTACATTTAGACCAACTGCATCTCTTACACGTGCAGAAGCTGTAACAATGGTTGACAAAATTACAGCTGACCTTGTAAATGTAGCAGGCGTATACTCACAAGACATCGAAGGAAATCTTGTAGTAAACACAAAAGATGTAGAACTTAAAGATATGACGATTACAGGTAACCTTTACCTTGCAGAAGGTATTGGCGAAGGTGATGTAAAACTTAACAACGTAACTGTACTTGGGGATGTTATTGTTGAAGGTGGCGGTGTAAGCACTGTACATGTACTTGGTCAATCAAAACTTAACAACATTATTGTAGATAAAGCAGGTAAAAACCCAGTTTGCGTATTACTTGGCAACTTAGTTGAAGTAAAAGGAACTGTTACACTTGCATCTACAGCTATTCTCGAAGGTAACGCTGTTAGCCTTAGCAAAGTAGTAGTAGATGGTGCAGCTGAACCACAACTTGTAGGAACTTTAAAAATCGAAGAAGTTATCATCAACAAAACTACAGAACTTGTACTTGTAGATGGTGTAACCATTAACACATTAACAATCAAAAAAGATGCTGTAAACACAATCCTTCGTGGTAGAGGGGAAAAGAGCCAAATCAAAAATATCATTGTTGAAGCAAATGGTTTAGAGCTTAAAAAAGGCTTTAAATACAACAAAGATAAAGTTGTAGTAGGTAAAGATGTAACAGTATTACCTAAATACCCAGAATCTGGCGGTGGCGGCGGTGGCGGCAGCAGCAGCAGTAACACTGATACAGATAAAGCAATTAATGTCAGTGCAATTCAAGTTAAATTACAAGGCAAAGATACACCAGTAAAAGTAGCAATTACAGGTAATAAAGTATCTGCAGTGGTAGATAGCCAAAACAATAAAGTAACAGTAAATGGTGTTACATTTGATAAAGATGCTGTTATCGAAACTATTACAGCTATTGAAGATCATGGTATTGATACTTTAACAGTTGGAGTAACTGATAAATATTCTACAGAATTAAAACCAGGTACAGCTTATGATGTAGAAGATTTACAAGCAATGGTAGCTGCTCACAAAGAAACTGCAAAAGAATTACTTCAATCTGTTAACCTTACTCCAGCAGAAAGAGAAAGAGCTGAAGCATTATTAGACAAAGCTTTCGGATTTGTTGCAGGTTACCAAGGGTCTGCTATTAAAGTAGGTGATCTTTTAGAGGCAGCAAAAGAAGTAAGAGCAAAAGTAACTAATGAAGATATTAAAGAAGCTCAAGAAAGATTTGCAGATATCTTAGATATCCTTGGCGTGGATATCACAGTTGGTGAAAAAGAACTTACAGTAGAAGGTAAACTTACTGTAAAAGCAACATCTAAACATGAAATAGATACTATTAGAGTTAATGTAACTTATAAATAATACATAAATAAAAGGGTATATCTGAAAAGGATATACCTTTTTTGTATAAAATAAAAAATTATGTTTAAAAGTGTCACATTTTATGTTAGAATTTTTAATGAAAATAAATTGGTGTTTAAAAATGATATATAGTATATAAGTAATATAAAAAGATATACAAATTAGGGGGACGTATGAAAGTTAATAAAAAGTTTTACAATAAATTAGCAGTGACTATGCTACTGGGTACTTTCATTTTAGCTCAGCCAGTATGGGCAAAGGACTATGAAGAACATTGGGCTAAAGAAGCTATTGATAGATGGTCTACTTATGAAGTTGTAAAAGGAATGGAAAATGGTGATTTCAAACCAAATGAATCGGTTACAAGAGCGGAACTTGCAACTTTTCTTAATCGTACCTTCCAGTTTACTGAAGTCGAAACAAATAGAAAATATGAAGACCTTACACCAGGTGCATGGTATAGTGAGGCCATTGCCAATGTAACAGGACGTGGAATTATGTATGTACCAGGTTCAAAGTTTGAGCCAAGTAAGGCAGCTACAAGAGAAGAAGTCGCTTATGCCCTTGCAAAAGCATACAGTGTAAAAGCAGATAGTGCTACAGAGATGAACCTTACAGATGTAGAAGATATTTCTGCATGGGCTGTAGATAGTGTGAAGGCGCTTGTGCAAAATGGCTTTATAAAAGGGAATCCAGATGGAAGCTTCAAACCAAAGGCATCGATTACACGTGCTGAAGTGGTTACTTTATTAGAAAATCTAACACCTAACTTTATTCATGAGCCAGGGACTTATACAGAAGTGGTTAAAGGCAATGTAGTCATTAATACAGGTGATGTGATTCTTAAAGATACAACGATTGAAGGGGATGTGTATTTAAGTGCTGGTATTGGTGATGGTAAGGTAAGACTTGATAATGTAAAAGTTACAGGGACAGTTTATATTCAAGGTGGAAATGTAAAATTACTCGGAGACTATAACATTGTTCAAGTAGAAAGTGGCAAGCCTGTTGAATTTATTAAAGGCAATATGAAACAAATGATTGTAGCCAAAGAAGGTTCTAAAATCAGACTTTATGAAAATACGGTTACAGATTACCTCTTAGTCGCTGCGAAAGCAGATTTTACAATCGAGGGGCTTGTAAAAGAAACTTCTACGACAGAAAGAGCTAAAATGTACGTAGAAGAAGCAGGTGTTTTCATTGGCGGGAACTTTGTACCTGTTGAAGTAGCAGGAACAGAAATTACGATTAATGTAAAAGAACTCGCAAAGCAGTATCCAATTAATGATAAAATGGAAAGCTTAGCGATTTATACAAATGTAGAAGATGCTTATATTGAAGGCTCATTTGGGGGAACAATGAGAACCAATACAGCTTACTCCTTTAGACAAGCAGATGTTCAGCTTGGCATATTTGAAGAAATGCTAGATAAAATAACAGCTACATCTACTGATCTTAAAGATATGGCAGATTCACTAGGTATTTCATCTGATACCATCTATGCACTTCTTTCAGATGGAGGACAAATTTCACTTAACCATATGCTTATGCAATATGACAATGTAAAAAGCCTAGTAAGAAGTTATACAGGAGCTACTTTGCCAAGTGAATACACCTTAAAACGTAATCTTCGTTATGAAAATGAAGCACCTATAACACTTACGATTCGCCTTATTATGGAGTAGGAGTCGGTTATGAAAAAACGAGGATTAATCTTTATAGGGAGTATACTTGCCCTACTTATACTATTAGGGGGAGCAGGTTATCTCTTATATGATCGAGTAAGTGCTTATTTTGTAGAAGAAACTTTAGTCAGTCAGATGACACAAGAACTTATAGCACAGACAGGCATTGACCTAGGGGAAGCAGGTAGAGTGCTTACAGAAGAAGAAAAAGAGAGCTTTAAAGCCATATTAAACACCAAAGAGCCAAGTAAGGAAGAAGGGGCAGAAAGTGCTGAGAATGTACAAATACAAACTCAGCAGGGGAATACAAACTCTAGTACAGTAGAAGATACTACAATGCATGAAACAGCTAATGAAAAGACACAGCCCGTGACAACAGATGATATAAAAATCGCTGTGGAGCAACAGGCTAAAAATATTGCAAAAAGTATTCCAACCAAAGATAAAAGTGCCATGCTTAATTTGGTGTTAAGTAATTTGACATCTTCAGATATCAATTACTTAATGGGTTTAGCATTAGATGGAGTATCAAGTTCAGACTTAACAGAGGCTAAGCGTATTGCGAAGCAGAGTTTTAAAGAGGAAGATCTTGAACGTGTCAAAGGATATTACGATACATACAAACATCTGATACCCTAAACTTAATGGTCATAGATAAGGCTACTCGAATAACATAACGAGTGGCCTTTTTGCATGGGAAAATACAAAATAGGAGGATTAGAGATGGAAGAAACAAATGAAATTTCATTACAAGAGATCTTTATGATCTTATGGAATAAAGTATGGGTAATTATACTTTGTACCCTTATAGGAGGAGTAGCTGCGTTTGGTATAAGTGCTTTTGTACTTGACCCAACTTATACATCACGTGTGAGTATGTATGTGAACAGTAATACAGAACGTGAAAATACAATTGCTAGTCTTAATGATATTAATGCTTCTCAAAAGCTTGTAAGTACTTATATTGAGATTTTGAAAAGTGATAATGTGCTCAGTAAAGTGATTGCAGAAACAGGCTTTACTTATACACCAGAGCAAATTCGTAAAATGCTTACAGCAAGCGCTGTAAATGGCACAGAGATTTTTGAAGTGAAAATTACAACTAAAGATGCCAATGAAGCTGCAGTCATTGCCAATACCATAGCAGCAGTGGCACCAGAAGAAATCATTCGTGTTGTTAAAGCAGGTTCAGTAGAACTCATTGATGAAGCAGTGCCAGCGACAACTCCATCTTCTCCTAATGTGCTTTTAAATACCATTATTGGACTTATGTTAGGTGGTGTACTCTCTGTACTTGGTGTATTAGTGGCAGAAATGCTTGATAATCGTATCAAAACTGAAGATGACCTTAAAAAAGGTTATGACTTTCCTATTCTTGGGACTATACCAGACTTAGAAGATGCTGCAACGCGTATCAAATAAAGAGGGGATTAACCATGAAAACATTATTTAATAAAAATAAACAACAAACCCAAAGAACAAAAGAACAAGAACAAGAGATGATTCTTACAGGAGAATCGAGCTTTCATATTAAAGAAGCTTATAAAGCAACACGTACGAATATTATGTTTTCACTAGTCGGTAAAGGCTGTAAAAGAATTGTTGTGACAAGCTCCTTCCCAGGAGAAGGTAAAAGTACAACGTGTATTAACTTAGCCATTACCTTTGCACAGACAGGTTCACGTGTGCTTCTCATCGATGGAGATATGAGAAAGCCAACTGTACATCGCAAGCTAGATATGACCAATGGTAATGGGCTTGCTCATTTACTGAGTAATTTCTGTACGGTAGAAGAAGCCATCCAGCATACAAGTTATGAGAATCTCGATGCTATTACATCAGGACATATTCCACCAAACCCAGCAGAGCTCCTTGCATCAGAGACGATGGGAGAATTACTCGAGACACTTGAAGCAAATTATGACTATATCTTCATTGATACACCACCACTTAATGTAGTAACCGATGCAACAGTCTTATCACAACGCGTGTCTGGTACAGTGGTTGTCGTACGTGAAGGGGTAACACATCATAAAGATGTGCAAGATGCCCTTGGAAAACTTGAATTTGCTAACGCCAAAGTGCTCGGCTTTATCCTTCATGATGTAAAAGAAGGGAAAGGGAGTAAGTATGGTAAATATGGCAAATATAGCCGATATGCTTATAAAAATGATGCGTATACACAATATGGGCAATAAAAAATAAAGCATTAAAGATAAGAGATCAATAAAGTTACATGAGAGATACCAAGGCCTACTTGGTATTTTTCATGGGCTTTTTTAGGACAATGAGACATATATTTTATACTTGTTTAATGCTACTTATATAGAATAAGTGGTAGTTAAAGAGGTATAAAATTTATTAAATAATATTCTACACACAAAAGGGAGTTTTGAATATGAAAGAGAAGATTTTTTTAGCATCACCACATATGAGTGAGGAAGGGTATGAAAAACATTATGTACAAGAAGCATTTGATACGAATTGGATTGCACCATTAGGT
>JAHLFD010000252.1:0-3693 GCA_018883975.1 Candidatus Niameybacter stercoravium | reverse complement strand
ATTTAATCTAGGCTATAATAAGAACCATGTAAGC
Organism: Candidatus Niameybacter stercoravium; assembly: GCA_018883975.1. Lineage (GTDB taxonomy): Bacteria > Bacillota > Clostridia > Lachnospirales > Cellulosilyticaceae > Zhenhengia > Zhenhengia stercoravium. Next base: position 3,659 of record JAHLFD010000252.1, on the reverse strand, counting down.
TAAAAAATAAGAAGTAATACGGTGATTATAAATGTTAAAACAAAAAATACAAGACTTCTGCAGTTCTATAGGCCTAGATACTGTAGGATTTATACCTTGCAGGACGTTTTATGAATTAGAAGCATTTTATACAAATAGACAGAAGCAGAACTTGCAAAATGAATTTGAAGAGCAGGATATAGAAAAGCGTATAAATCCTAACTTTTATATGGAAGAAGGCAAGACTATTATCTCTATAGCTTTTCCTTATTATGATGAAGCGGATGAGAAGATACAGGCAAATGGCTTTTCTATTTATACTAAAAGGCTTGATTATCATAGAGTAGTTAAAAAATATTTAGCTCAGGTATGTGAGTATATTGAGAACTTAGGCGGAAAAGCAGTCAGCTTAGTGGATAGTAATGCTTTGCCAGAAAGGTATATTGCTTACTTAGCAGGAATAGGCTTTATTGGCAGAAATAATATGGTTATTACAGATAAGTATGGTTCTTATGTGTTTTTAGGTGAGATTATAACAGATTTAGAGGTAGAGTGTCAGGATCAAAGATGCTTTGAGGACTTAGCAGCATATAAAGAGTGTGGAGAGTGTGACCACTGCATTCATGAATGCCCAACTAAATCTATTAATAAAGCACGTATTAATCCCAATATTTGTCTGTCCTATATGACTCAGAAGAAAGATTTAAGTGATAAAGAAATCCAATTATTAAAGGGGAATGTATTTGGCTGCGACTTTTGTCAGCTTCAGTGTCCTTATAATGAAAAGGCAGAAAAGATTAGTTTAGAAGAGTTTAAAATGCTTGAGCATATGAATGATGAAGTAGCTATCTATGCAGGGATGGATAATAAGTATTTTAAAGAAAAAATAAGTCCTACTTCTTGCGGATGGCGAGGCAAAAATGTGATTAGAAGAAATGCTCTTATCCATATGAGCAGGGAAGGTCATGATATTGAGGTCTTCAGGGGCGATTCCCCTTATATTAATGAGTATATTGATAGGTTAAATAAACTAAAGAAATAAATGAGAGCCCTCTTAGTGCAGAGTATTCTAGTATCTGTATAAGAGGGACTTTACTTTTATAGAAGAAAATATTAAAGCTAGAAAAGCAGTCATAAATTTAGAAAGAGCTTATTATAATAAGGTAACAGGTTTTTTATACAAGCTTTTTGTAAAAGTTAAATTGAGTCTAGGGGGAAATAAAATGAGTAAAGCGTATTTTTGCAGTACATGTAAAAAGATTTTTAACGAAGGTAATACTTGTAGCTGTCAAGAAGAGGGATGCGTAAAAGAGCTAAAGTTAGGTACACCTGTTAATGTAACAGGAACTAAATTAAAAGGTAAAGTTTATAGGATTAAAAAGGATGAAGTAGAAGTGCTTATTACAAGTAGCAAAAATAGAAGCATTAAAGCTTATAGGCTGGAGCAGATTAGGAAGGTTTTATAAAGAAGTTTATATATACTATAGTTTATAACGTACATATAAAAAGCACTAAGGTTATACCCAATGACCTTAGTGCTTTTATCATAAAATGGTTTGAAAATGCACATATTAAGCATTAATGAACCAAGAACATAAGATAAAAGTAAGGAGCAAAATATATGAATCAAATCAATTGGCTAGACATAGGCTTAAGCTTTATCGGGGGACTGGGGCTCTTCTTATTTGGAATGGAATATATGGGAGAAGGCTTACAGAAAGCAGCAGGGCCAAAAATGAAAAAACTCCTCAGTATTCTAACGAGTAATCGGTTATTAGGTGTATTAGTAGGAGCAGGGGTTACAGCACTTATCCAAAGTTCATCTGCTACAACTGTTATGATAGTAGGTTTTGTAAATGCCGGTCTGATGTCCCTTAAGCAGGCTGTAGGTGTGATTATGGGAGCTAATATTGGGACTACTATTACAGCATGGATTGTGTCATTAGGGGAATGGACAAGTTTCTTAAAGCCCTCTGTACTTGCACCCTTATGTATTGCTGTAGGTATAGCTTTAATTATGTTTGCTAAGAAGCAAGGGGCTAAGCATGCGGGGATTATTCTCTTTGGCTTTGGTACACTTTTTCTAGGCCTAGATATGATGAGTGATGCGGCTAAGCCACTTAGGGAGCTAGAAGCAGTTAAAAATATGTTTGTTGTATTAGGAAGAAACCCTATACTAGGTATCTTAGCAGGAGCAGGTGTAACAGCTATTATCCAGAGCTCTTCAGCTTCGGTAGGAATTCTGCAGGCACTCGCCTTAGCTGGTCTTGTACCATGGAATTCAGCTATCTATATTATTCTTGGCCAGAACATAGGGACTTGTATTACAGCTATTCTCTCTAGTATTGGTGCCAATATTAATGCCAAAAGGGCAGCAGCTATTCACTTTATTTTTAACTTTTTAGGATCTATTATTTTTGGTATTGTAGCCGTTGTGATCTTTACTTTTGTAGCACCAGGTTTAGGTAGCCAGATGATTGATGTAACACAAATTAGTATTGTCCATACCATCTTTAATGTTGTAAATACCTTAATACTCTTCCCATTTGCAGGTAGTTTAGTTTATTTAGCAGAGCATCTTGTGAAAGGTAAGAATGAGGTGAAGCCGGGAGAATTACAACACTTAGATGAACGTATGTTTGAAACGCCTTCTTTTGCTGTGGAAAATGCAGTAAAAGAAGTAGTCCGTATGGGAGAGATTGCAAAAAATAATATGGAAGTTGCTATGCAGGCTTTATTTGAGAAAAATAAAGATAAAGTGCAAGAGGTGTTTGATACAGAAAGAGAAATTAATGAATTACAAAATGGCATTAATCAGTATCTTGTTAAACTAAGTAATATATCTTTGACAGAAAAGGAATCTTTAAGAGTCACTAATTTATTTCACATCGTAAGTGATATTGAAAGAATAGGGGACCATGCAGATAATATTGCTGAGCTTGCCACCACTATGATAGAAGATGATTCTAAGTTCTCTGATGAAGCGAGAAAAGAACTGACACGTATTAATGAGATGGGGATTCAGTGTTTAGAGACAGCTCTAAAAGCTTATGAGGTTACTGATGATAGGTTAGCTGAAAAGGCCATAGTTTTAGAAGATAATGTAGATAAGCTAGAAAGTAATATGCGTACGAATCATATTAAAAGATTAGTGCAAAATGTTTGTGAGCCTATGGCAGGGATAGCTTTTCTAGATACTTTAAGTAATATAGAACGTATTTCAGACCATGCCTCAAATATTGCACAAGTTGTATTAGAAGAAATATAAAATAAAACGCCTTGTTCTATTCGGCACTAATGGAGGATAGGACAAGGTCTTTTACATATAAAGAACTTTGGCTATATAGGAAAATTATGATAGAATTATAGAGTTAGATAATCATACAAAAATCCATTTAAATAAATATAACAAAAGAAAGAGGGCAATATGGCAAATAATAAAATAGACCGCGTCATGAATCTATATACCTTTTTAAAAGCGTATCATAGCATGAAGAGTCCGGTTATTACCAACCAAGAAGACAGGGAATGGCTAGAGCTACTCAAAACGTGGCCCAAACATCCTTGCATTGAAACAAAGTGGCAAAACCAAGTAATAGGTGAGCCAATCTGCATTATTAAAAAGCCTACAGAGGACACTGTCTCTTATACACATCTGACGCTGCCGACGATAGTAACGG
>JAHLFD010000251.1:0-14031 GCA_018883975.1 Candidatus Niameybacter stercoravium | reverse complement strand
CTCTAAGTCTTACAATAAGGACTTTATCCTTTGCGCTATACGTAAAGCTTTCAGCTAAATTAGGTGTTACACTTCCATCCTCTTCAATATTTACAAGGGTATCAAAGAGGAGATAAAGTGTGTGCTGAACACTTTTATCCATATTATAAATAGGATTTAAAGTGACTGGATTTTGCATACCTATTGTAATTTTAGATACAGATTCTTTTTTAGGTGTTTCTTCCTCAACAGGCACTTCTACTTTTGAAGTAGAGTCTTCTTCTTTGACATCTGTCTCAGGCGTGCAGCCTGTTAAAAGGCCTACACACATTATTAGGAAAATATATTTCCATATCTTTTGTACCATTTACATTCCTCCTTAGTATAACAAATCATAAACTTTATAATAAAAGCTTACTTTTTGTATATACTTTTGTGTCTCTTTAAAGGGAATTGTATGCAAAACATTGCCATCGCTACTATAAAGTGTATTGTTACGCCACTTGGCTACATTACCTGTACCTGCATTATAGGCTGCTAAAACAAGTTGCAAATTGCCTTCATATTGTTTCATAAGCCTTGCTAAATACCATGTGCCAATTTGGATATTAATACTTGGCTCAAACAGTCTATCATTAGCATAATCAGGAATCGCACATTCTTCTGCTCCCCAAGTTCCTGTTTTATTCATAATTTGCATGAGCCCTTTCGCACCACTTTTAGAAATAGCCATAGGGTCATAACCGCTTTCCGCTTTCATAACTGCATAAACAAGGTTACTATCTATACCATACTGGTTACTATAAGTTTCGACTAAATCTCTAAATGGTCTTCTATAGCTTAAGAACAGACTTCCTGTAAGTATACATACTACAAGTATACTGTACACTAACCCTTTAATACATTTCCTCATCTTCACGCTAATACCCCTTCATCATTTTTTCTAATAAGGCTTTTAATTGTTCTTTGGTATTTTCACGTGTGAAACGATTATCAATAATATAGTGAGAGACTTTTTCTAATTCTTCCCACTTTTTCTGCTTATTAATCCTCTCTAACACTTGTTCTTTTGTAAAATGGTCACGTTCTATAAGACGCTTAATACGTGTCTGTTCATCCGAAAAGACACCTATAATGCTATCCGTTAAAGGAACAAGTCCTATTTCAATTAAGAGCGCTGCATCTATAATGACAAAATCCCATTCCTCTTCTTCTTTGCATCTTTCTACTTGTGCTTTAATTTCATTGTAGATAATGGGATGTGTAATGGCATTAAGTGCATTAAGCTTTTCTCTATCTGCAAAGACTATATCACCTAATCTTCTACGCACGATCTGCCCATTTTCATCTAAAATACTTTCTCCAAAGGTTTCAACAACTTGATCATATGCTAAGTCCCCCTTTAGCAAAATACGATGTCCTAGCTCGTCTGCACCTATGACAAAACATTTTTTAAGTTCACAAAGAAGAGATACAATCGTGCTCTTCCCTGAACCTATTCCTCCAACAATTCCTAATGTTTGCATCGTTTTCTCCTATTTTGCCGTCAACCAGTTTTCACCGCTATGCACTTCTACAGACATAGCTACTTTTAAATTTACTGCTTGTTCCATTTTTTCTTTTAATAGTTTAGCAACCTTTTCTTGTTCTGGTCTATAAACTTCTAATAACAGCTCATCGTGAACAGTTAAAATAACTTTAGACTTAAGACCTTCATCTTGAAGTGCTTGATGAACATGTACCATAGCGAGCTTAATAATATCTGCTGCCGTACCTTGAATAGGTGTATTCATAGCTTTACGTTTACCAAACTCTCTTAAATTGAAGTTTTTAGAATTAATCTCTGGGATATCACGTTTACGATTAAAGATAGTCTTTACATAGCCATGATCTCTTGCAAAACTTACACATCCATCAAGGTATTCTTTAATCTTAGGATATTTTTCAAAGTATCCCTCTATATAAGCTGCTGCTTCTTTCTGTGTAATCTTAAGATCTTCTGATAAAGAAAAGGCACCTATACCATATACGATACCAAAGTTAACTGCCTTAGCATTGCTACGTTCAAGTGGTGTAACTTCTTCAAATGGCACATGAAAAACTTGCGATGCTGTTAAAGTATGAATGTCAATGCCTTCATTGAAAGCATGAATGAGGTTCTCATCTCCTGCAAGTGCAGCTAGAACGCGTAGTTCAATTTGTGAATAGTCTGCATCTAAGAAGATATACTCATCTGAACTTGGAATAAAGAGCTCACGGATACGTCTCCCCATCTCTAATTTTACAGGGATATTTTGAAGATTTGGTTCTGTAGAGCTAATACGCCCTGTAGCTGTAATGGTCTGGTTAAAACTTGAGTGAATTTTATGCTCAGGTGTCATCACTGCAATAAGACCTTCTACATAAGTAGATTTAAGCTTTGTATACTGTCTGTAGGCTAGAATATGTTCTACAATTGGATAGCCATCTCTTAACTTCTCAAGGACTTCCGCGGCTGTAGAGTAGCCTGTTTTGGTTTTCTTAACAGGTGGAATATCCATCTTTTCAAAAAGTATAACACCTAACTGTTTAGGCGAATTAATATTAAAGCTTTCTCCTGCTAACTCGTAGACTCTTTCTGCTTCTCTCTCAATTAAGGCATCTAATTCTTTGCCATAAGCTTGCAGTTTCTCAAGATCTACTTTAATGCCTTCTCTTTCCATATCAAAAAGCACTTTAACAAGTGGCATTTCAATATCATTAAAGAGTACCTGCATATCATTTTTATCTAACTCTTTCTGAAGTACACCATAAGCTTCATAAAGAATATGTGCTCTTCTTGTTAAAAAGTCCACACGTGTATTTTCATCTAAATCTAGCCAGTGTTTTTGGCTTTTACCTTTACCAACAAGTTCTTCATAAGAAGATACATTTTGCATACCTAAGAAATTATCAGCAAGCTCACTAATCTCATAGGTTTCACTTGTAGGATCAATGAGATACGCAGCAATAAAAGTATCAAATACTTGTCCTTTAATCTCTATGTGTGCCTCAGCTAGAATATGTCTAAGCTTCTTGCTATCATGAATCACTTTAAGGCCTGTCTCTTTCTCAAAGAAAGTCTTAACCTCTGCCTGATCTTTATTTAAATCTAAACTTAAGAAATTAACGCCTTTACCTTCTGCAATACCTAATTCTAAGCGTCCATCCTCATAAGCATAAGTAATCGCCATGTATTCTGAGCTTCCCATTGACTCTAAGCTTTCCTGCTTACTTACTTCTATAGTCTCTACTTCTTTAGTCGCTGAAGTTCTTGGAAGCCTTGCTATAAGCTTTTTAAAGTCAAGTTGTTTAAAGACTTCTTCTGCTTCTTCAGATAAAGTAAGGTCAAGATAGAACTCGTCCCATGTATACTCAAGCGGCACATCACATACAATTGTTGCAAGCATCTTACTTTCTAAAGCCTGGTCTTTATAGGTTACAAGATTTTCTTTTAATTTCTTTTGTGTAATCTCATCAATATGCTCATATAAGTTTTCAATGGAATGATATTGTTTAATCAGCTTAATAGCTGTTTTTTCACCTATACCAGGTACCCCTTTTATATTATCTGAGGCATCTCCCATAAGTCCTTTTACATCAATAAATTCCAAAGGTGAAACTTCATACTTCTCCATTACATCTTTTGCAAAGTAACTTTCAATCTCTGTTCCCTGCTGCTTTGTTTTAGGAATTTTAAGTTCAATGTCCCCACTTGTAATTTGCAGTAAGTCACGATCTCCTGATACGACCACCATATTATAGCCGTCTCTTTCACCAGCTTTAGCTAAAGTACCCAGTATATCGTCTGCTTCAAAACCTTCTTTTTGCAGAATGTGTACGTTCATAAGACCAAGGACTTCTTTAAGCAGTGGAATCTGCTCTCTTAATTCCTGTGGCATCCCTTTACGTGTTCCTTTGTATTCTACATTTTGAATATGTCTAAAAGTTGGTGCACTTACATCAAAAGCTACACCTACTAAGTCTGGTTTTTCCTTTTCAATCATACTAATCATAATATTTAAAAAGCCATAAACAGCATTAGTATAACGTCCTTCTTTGTTTGTCAAAAGTGGAATGCCATAAAAGGCTCTATTAGCAATACTTAAACCATCGAATAATAATATTTTTTTCTTCATTATACACCTCCTATATTTAAGGATACCCCAAAATATTCCTATTTATTATAGCATACTTTATGCTATAAACGAAGAAAGAGCTTAGGAATTTTAAGATAAAATTCCTAAGCTCTTAATAAATTCTAAGGTTTTAAAAGGCTTCTCAATATAATAGGCAATCATTTCATCACATAGCCTTGCCATCTCTTGCAAGACATAGGGTTTAATTTCGAAATTAAAAAGTGTTTTATATGGTGCAAGTCGTATGTAATTAAGCACATACCATGTTGTATAACTTAAAGTTACAAGAGCGCCCATCCCCCTACAGTTCTTGCAACATAAACCACCTTCTTCCACAAGAAAAGTATAGGTAGCATGTTCATCTCCTTCTACTGGCATACCGCATGATACACATCTTGTTAACTCTGGTGTGAATCCTAGTACGACAAGAGCACGCATTTCAAAGGTACGGCGAATACGCTCTGCACTTTCTTCACTACTTTTATTCAAACTATGTAAAGCATAAAGCATAAGAGTAAGCAGTTCACTATTACCACTACTTTCAGTTGCTACTTCGCTTACAAATTCTGCAATGTAAGAAGCATAACTTAAAATCACCAAGTTTTCTCTTAAATGATGAAAAGTATGACGTGGCTCTACACTAATTAATTTGTAAGTATGCTTATACTGAGTTAAGACAAATTCACCATATACAAAAAGCTCTGTTCCTGAAGCAAGTCCTTTATCAAACTTCTTAGCACGTGGTGCACCTACTTGAATAATTCCATATTCTCTTGTAAAGAGAGTGATATATTTATCACTCTCTCCTACTACATATTCTTTTACAACAATTGCATCAACTTTTATAACCATAATCTTTAGTTTTCATCCACTCTCTTTTCTTGTAAGCCTTGTCTGGTTCTTTCATATTCTTTAAAGTTCAAATAGGTTTGTATATCTCCTGTGGTTTCAAAGCATTTCCATAATTGATCTAACATATGAACTACCCCCTTCAGCTTATTACTATTAGCTTATACAAGTTTGGCTATCCTATGCTACAAAAAAATTGCCATTGCAAAAGACCTTGACTATTAAAAATTTCGATTACTGAAAATCTTGATCATTAAATCCATAGTTTTTAAGTAGGAATTGACTGTCACGCCAATTCTTCTTAACTTTAACCCATAAAGTTAAATAAACCTTAGATCCTAAAAGCCTCTCCATATCATAACGTGCTTTACTTCCGATTTCTTTAATCATTGCACCTTGTTTACCAATAATAATACGTTTATGAGAATCACGTTCGCATACAATGGTTGCTTCAATATCTACAATGTCTCCATTTTTTCTAGATTTCATTGTATCAATTTCTACTGCAATACCGTGAGGGATCTCTTTATCTAAAAGGTGAAGTGCTTTCTCACGAATGAGCTCAGCTACGATTTGTCTTTCTGGTTGGTCTGTTAAAACATCGTCTGGGAAGAACTGTGGTCCTTCTGGTAAATACTTTTCAATACATTTTAAAAGGGCATCAATGTTAGCACCTTCATAAGCTGAAATAGGAATAATCTCACTAAAATCTAATTCCTCTTTATACTTATTAATAGTTTCTGCTACTTCTTCCTTCGATACACTATCAATTTTATTGATACAGAGGAAGATTGGTGTATGAACTGTTTTAAGCTTCTCAATAATAGTAGCTTCATTTTTACCAATGATTGGATGCGGCTCTACAAGGTAGAAAATAATATCCACTTCATTAAGTGTTGTGTTAGCTGTTTTAATCATCATTTCCCCTAATTTATTTTGAGGCGTATGAATCCCAGGTGTATCTATAAAAACAGCTTGATACGTATCTGTAGTCAGTACAGTCTGAATACGATTACGTGTTGTTTGAGGTTTGTTAGACATAATAGCGATTTTCTCGCCAATTAATCTATTCATAAGTGTAGATTTTCCTACATTGGTTCTTCCAATGATTGAAATAAAGCCTGATTTAAATGTATCGTTCATGAGTTTCTCCTTATTTGTTAAGATCTTCTTGTGTAAAGTGTCCAGGTAAAAGCTCTTTAAATTCAAAGACTTTTATTTCTCCTAGTGCATTTTCTAATATAATATGGCCATTTGGCATAAATTCTCCAATTACTTGTCTGCAAATCCCACATGGATAAGTAAATTCCTTGCTACTACTTACAATAGCAATCGCCTTATAGCGAAGTTCCCCTTCTGATACAGCCTTGAAAATAGCTGTACGCTCTGCGCAGTTTGTTGCACCAAAAGATGCATTTTCAACATTACATCCTGTATAGATTTTATCTGTGTCTGTAAGGAGCGCTGCGCCTACTTTAAAATTAGAGTATGGTGCATAGGCATGGGTCATAGCCTCTTTGGCTTTTTCTACTAGTTGTTTATACTCTTCCATTTAAAACATCTCCTATCGGTTAATTCCAAGATTTGAAAGCACTTCATTTTGCTTTGCAATCATTAATTTTTCATCTTCTTCATTCATATGGTCATATCCTAAAAGGTGGAACATGCTGTGTGCTACTAAAAAACATACTTCACGCTTTAAGGAATGTCCATAGGACTTTGCTTGTTCATCTGCTACTTCATAGCATAACACAATATCTCCTAGCATGATATGATTTGTGTCATAATTCATCACTTCTGTTTCGTCCAAATTTCCCCAGTCAATTATACCATTTGACTCAGGGTCAATTTGTGGAAAAGATAAAACATCTGTTGCACGATCTATATCTCGGTGCTCATGATTGATAGATCTTATCTCTTCTTTGTCTACAACAGTTAAACTAATTTCTGATTCATAAGGTACTTTTTCAACTTCTAGGCATTTTGCAATAACCTTTTGCACCTCCTCAAATAAGTCTTCATGTTTTTCAAAAAAGTTATATTCATCTTCTAAGTATAAGTTCATTCTACTTGCCCTTTCTCTCTGGGTATTCAATACGTTCATGATACATCCCTTTTAACATACGCGTAAAGGAGTCAATAATTTTTTCTATATCAGATATATAAAGTGGACATTCATCTAACTGTCCTTCATCTAATTTTTGTTTAACCATTTTTCTTACAAGGTCTTCAACAGTTACCTCTGTTCCTATTTTATGCTGCATAGACCTTACTGTTGCTTCTACCACATCTGCAAGCATAATAAGTGCCGCTTCTTTACTTTGTGGCTTAGGCCCTTTATAGGTAAAGTCCTTAATGTCTACTTCTTCTCCTTCAATATTTTTAGCTTTAATATAAAAATATTGTGCTGTGCTTGTCCCATGATGTTCTTTAATCATATCTTTTACACACTTAGGAAGTTTATATGTATCTGCCAGTTCAATTCCTGAAGTTACATGAGATAATATAATATCTGCACTTGTTTGTGGATCTAAATAATCATGGGGATTATCAAGTACTTGGTTTTCCTTAAAATAATTAGAGCATGTCAGTTTACCAATATCATGATAGTAACCACCTACCCTTGCCATAAGTGGATTGGCTCCAATCTCATCTGCTGCAGCCTCTGCTAGATTAGCAACAAGCAGGCTATGGTAATAAGTCCCTGTTGCTTCAATAAGTAGACGCTTTAGTATGGGCTGGTCTGGATTGGTCAGTTCAAGTAGCTGAATTGGCGTAATAAATCCAAAAGCTGCTTCCCATAAAGGTAAACTTCCTACTACCAGTACGACTACAATAACACCTACAAAGAATGCTTCTACTCCCTTTAACATAAGCTGTGTAGATAAAGAAATTCCTACCAACATATTTAAACTAATAAAAATTAGTGTTTGCAAAAGTCCTACTAATAGTGCATTGACCATAGTTTGTTTACGCTCCTGCATTTGAGCCACGATACTAATACTAATGAGCCCAGCTAAAAGATGGTAAATAATAAATACACTATCAGCCTTATGAGTCAGTGCAGCTACTACAAGCAAAATAAGATGCATGACAATAGCAATATCTTTATGGATTAAAATAGCAACCAAAATAGGAGCAAACGCCAACGGCATATAAATATAGTCTCCCATTAAAACCATTCGAATAACCCCTAAAGATAGAATATACAAAATAAAAAGCAAGCTAGCCTGTCCTCTATTAAGACTTGTATTACTTTTCTCGCACTTCATACTACGATCAAGGAATAAGACTGCTAATATAATAAGAATCCCTACACCTATATACTGCGTATAGACCTCTGAATCATCTGTACTCAGGTAACCTATCTTATTTAAAACATTATAAGCTTCTTCTGTCACTCTTGTACCTTGTTCAACCACTCTTTCTCCTTGAAGTATATAGACAGGTTCTACACTTTCTCTAGCCTCTTCCTTAGCTAATGCGGTTGCTTCCTTATCTACTATAAAATTTGGCTTAATTTGAGAAGAAATAATCTCATAAGCAATTTTTTGCTCTACTGTACTCAAATCTGTTTTTTCTAGTTTAGCTCTTACATCGAGAGCCTTATTTTCATTCTCTTTAATGCCTTCTTCCATAGTGTTGGTAAGTAGATTGATACAAATTTGTTCTAAACTATGTAAACGGTTCACACTCATTCCGATAAGTGTTTTATATTCATCTTCGTAGAGCGGAATAGGTGACTTACTTTGAAGTGTCTGTATAGGCGATACACCGTGCTCCTGCGGAATAGCCGTCACCTTAATAGCTTCTGCATAATCAAATAATAACTCAATATTGGCAATACCCTTTTCAAGTACACGCTCATCCATTTTATAAATATCTGGCGTTAGCGCTTCCAATTGATTACGTTTTCTTTCTGTTGCAATTTCATTTTCTACTTGAAAAGGGGCCTCAATGGTTTCACTTGCAATTTGTCCTATCTCTATATGAATCTTTTTCCTAAAGAAATCCCCCGAGCTTATTACCAAAAAGGTTAGCATTACAGCAATAATGAAATAGATAACTTCCCACCGAAACTTTTTCATCCCCTGCCTCCATTCTGCAAAAAATACCGCTAAAGTTTAGCGGTTATTTTTTGGTTTCTCATGTACTTTTTCATACTCATCATAAGCATCTACAATTTTTTGAACCAACGGATGTCTTACAACATCATTACGATTTAAATAACTAAATCCAATACCTTCCACATGAGATAAAATCTTAGCTGCTTCTTTTAAACCACTTTTTTGATCTGCTTGTAAGTCTATTTGTGTTAAGTCTCCAGTAATAATGGCTTTACAGTTAAATCCAAGTCTTGTTAAAAACATCTTCATCTGTGGTGGTGTTGTATTTTGTGCTTCATCAAGAACAACAAAAGCATTGTTGAGTGTACGCCCTCTCATATAAGCAAGTGGTGCAACTTCAATAAGTCCTTTTTCCATATTCTTTTCAAACTGCTCAGCACCCATAATCTCAAACAACGCATCATATAAAGGTCTTAAATAAGGATCGACCTTACTTTGAAGGTCTCCTGGTAAGAAACCTAGCTTTTCTCCAGCTTCTATAGCCGGTCTCGTTAAAATAATTTTACTTACTTCATTCTTTCTAAAAGCATTTACAGCCATAGCCATAGCTAGATAAGTTTTTCCTGTTCCAGCAGGACCTATACCAAATACTACCATATTCTTTCTAATACTGTCTATATATTGTTTTTGACCTAATGTCTTAGCTTTTAAAGGTTTTCCAGCTGCAGTCATTGTAATAAGGTCTTGTGTGGCCATAGAGAATTCTTTTTCTTTGTTTTTCTTAATAAGGTCAACTGTATATTCTACCATCTGTGTATCTATAACTTCTCCTTTTTCAGCTGCACTTAGAAGCTCTTTGAAAGTTCTAATGGCTAAATCGATATGAGCAGGTTCTCCAGATATTTTAATATCTTCATCTCGAAGTACTACTTTGATATGAAAAAGTTTTTCTAGAAGTTTAATATGTTCATCAAACTTCCCAAAGATTCCTGCTATATAGCATGTTGGAATTTGTATTTTCTTTTCGTCTAAACCCATTATTCGTTTTCTCCTTCTACTTCACTTTGTGGCATCATCTCTTGAGGTGTTAAATAAAGAGCTTCACTAATATCTTCTTCTACAATAGCCTGAAGCTTTGCAACCAGCTTATTATCATCTTTACTATAAACAACTTCATGGTAAATCACCTGAGCCTCATCACCTAACTTTTTAAGCAAGGCGTCATAAAGTGTTCCATAAAGTTTTTCTTTAGCACTTTCTTCATCAATAGGCTGTTTATACGGCGTATACTCTACTTTCTGCTCTTTTTCATAATAGAATGGTAATGGAAACTGATCTGTAAGCTTAAACTGTTTAACCGTTATCACTTCATCATAATAGTCATACTGCTCTTTTGTATGACTCCTTAAAAAAGGCATTCTTAAATCAAAAAGTCTTAAATCACACTTTGTACTTACACGATTAGTATAAACCTTTTGAACTGTTTCAAGCGGCATACTTGCTTCTAGCGCATAGCCTGTCTTTGCCTTAACGGTCGCTTTTGCATGTGTTAAATAAAGGGAACCTCCTTCATCACCTAGCTGCATACTGCCTGAGACTAAAATATCTCCCTTTTTCACAGTATCTCCTTTTTTCACGCCCGGCATTCCTTTATCTGTGGCAATATAAGTAATAAGTCCATCATTTTTAGCAACAAGATGACAAGGTGCATTTTCTGTATGTATAGTTGGTTTAGGAACAGATTCTGAAATCTCTACAACCAACTTTGTTCCTTCAAACTTAATCCCAGTCCAAATAATATCTGGGTATGTATTAATGAGTTTTTGCTCGGCCTCTCGTAAATTCAGTCTTACTTTAAGCTTTCCTGCTTTATAGCCACTCTCTTCTAATGTCTCTATAACCTCTGTTTCATTAAGCCTCTCACAGCCTTGCACTTCTACAAGCCATACAAATGAGCTTAGCAGGTAAATACAACCTATAAACAAAAAGACGCCTACACTAAACATGACACGTTTACGATATCTAAATGTTAAAAAAGGAAGACCCCTTTTTTCTACAATTCTCATACGACACCGTGCCTTCTTGGCATAAGGCTTCAAACGCTTGAAGCCTTCAATAGTGGTACTTAAATAAATTTTACCATCTTTACGTTTAATATTCCAAAAAGTATTTTGATGTCGTATTGCTAAATTCATAAATTTTTCTAAAGTGTAGCCACTTACTTCTACTATAACATAACCTTTTAAATAATTCCATAAAGATAAAAACAAATGGCTCACCCCCTATTTCCAAAGCTTAAAGCTTGGATTTTCCCCTTGATCTGGATATGCTCACTATCCATACTACGTGCCTCTAAGTTCTTGCCTTCTATTGTAAATTCTCCGCACTGTGTTTTTAATCTAATAACTTCATCTCCATACTCTACGATACTTATAAAATTCTCAATGACAATTTCTCTATTTCCAACTAAAGAAATAATAGGTACATCCAGCACGGTTTCTTTAGGAATTTCAAAGCTTTCCATCATATCAAGTACCCATTCTTTCTTCTTGTCTGACTTTTCCTTCTTCATGGCTGATTCCCCCCTCATCTCTATCTTATGCATAGGACAGGACAAGTATAACAAAAAATCCTAGAAGCTATATAGCTTCTAGGATTTCATTAGCCAATTATGTGTTGACTATAGCACTCACTATTTATACTAATTAGTATTGTCTATTTTTTTTGCGTGCTGCTTCTGATTTCTTTTTACGTTTCACACTTGGTTTTTCGTAATGTTCTCTTTTACGAATTTCTTGCATGATACCTGCTTTAGCACAATTTCTTTTAAAACGACGAAGAGCGCTATCTAAAGATTCATTTTCGCGAACAGTAACCTCTGACATTTCTTTCCCTCCCTCCGGGCTGCAGTATCGTGCTTTATGCATTTGTACGGAGAAAAGATTAAAGCACTACTCTAAATTATAATTGACATCTTATATTACGTCAATAGGTTCTTAGCAACTTTTAGCTATTTATTTAATTGTTCTTTAATGATATCTGTTGCTGTTTGTAATGCTTCATTCATTTTTGATGCATCTTTACCTCCAGCTTGTGCCATATTAGGGCGACCACCACCGCCTCCTTGTACGACAGGAGCAGATGTTTTAATAATATTACCACAGTGGATACCAGCGCTTACTGCATCATTTGTAGCCATTGCTACTAAGCTTACTTTTTCATCTTGGCTACTTGCAAGTACAACTACACCTTCACCTAATTTGTCTTTGAATGTATCTCCCATATTACGAAGAGCATTCATATCCATATTTGGAAGTGCTGCTACTAATACTTTAAGGCCTGCAATTTCTTGCACCTGATCAAAAATATTTTCTGCTTCAGCTTTCGCTATTTCTGCTTTAAGTTTATCATTTTCTTTTTGAAGCTCTTTGCTTTCAGCCATTAAATGCTCAACTTTTTTAGTAATACCATCTTTTTTAGCTTTAACAAGTTTAGCAACTTCATTTAATTCTTTTTCAATTTCTTGGTAATAATGGATTGCACCACGGCCTGTAACTGCTTCAATACGTCTTACACCTGAAGCAACACCTGATTCAGAAACAATTTTAAATGTACCAATTTGAGCTGTATTAATAAGATGTGTACCACCACAAAGCTCTACTGAGTAGTGACCCATGTCTACCACACGTACCACTTCACCGTATTTTTCACCAAAGAGTGCCATAGCGCCCATTTTTCTTGCTTCATCAATAGAAGTTTCCATTGTTGTAATATCTAGAGCAGATAAGATTTTTTCGTTTACGATAGCTTCTACACGTTCGATTTGCTCTGCTGATAAAGCTTCAAAGTGTGTGTAGTCAAATCTTAAACGATCTTTTGTTACATTAGAACCAGCTTGTTCTACGTGTCCACCTATTACTTCACGAAGTGCTTTTTGAAGAAGGTGTGTTGCACTATGGTTACGTGCAGAATCAAGACGCACTACACTGTTTACTTTAAATGTAGCTGTTTCACCTTGCTTCACTGTACCTGCTACTACTTTACCATGGTGTACAAATTTACCACCCACAGCTTTTGTTGTATTTGTTACTTCTACTGTACCTGTAGCTGTTGTAATAGTTCCTACATCACCAGCTTGACCGCCACTTTCAGCATAGAATGGTGTTGCTTTTGATACAATATACACGTCCATGCCTTCTTTTGCTTCTTCAATAATTTCTGTTTCTGTTGTAAGTGCATCAATAGTAGACTCTACTTCTAGTGTATGATAGCCAACGAACTGTGTTGATAAGTTTGTATCTAATTTATGGAATACTGTTTCATCACTACCCATGTAGTTTGTTTCACCACGTGCATCACGCCCACGTTGTTTTTGTTTTTCCATTTCATCTTTGAAAGCTTCCTCATCAATTGCAAGACCTTTTTCTTCTAAAATCTCACGTGTTAAATCGATAGGGAAACCATAAGTGTCATAAAGTTTGAAACAAGCTACACCATCTAATACTTTTTCGCCTTTTGCTTCAAGCTCTTCGATATAAGTTGTTAAGATGTTAAGTCCTTGTTCAATTGTTTTATTGAAGTTTTCTTCTTCTACTGTAAGAAGTTTTACAATGTAGTCGAATTTATCTTCAAGCTCTGTATACTCATGTTTTGAGTTATCTACTACTGTTTTAACAAGCTCTTTTAAGAATAGACCTTCAATACCTAGAAGTTTACCATGTCTTACTGCACGTCTAATAAGTCTTCTCATAACATAGCCACGGCCTTCATTTGATGGAAGTACCCCGTCAGATGCCATAAATGTTGCTGAACGGATATGATCTGTAATAACACGGATAGACATATCTGTTTTTTGAGATTGACCGTATTCTACACCTGCAAGTTCACATACATGATCACGGATTGCTTTAACTGTATCTACATCAAAGATAGATGTTACACCTTGCATCATAGCTGCAAGTCTTTCAAGACCCATACCT
>JAHLFD010000019.1:0-3673 GCA_018883975.1 Candidatus Niameybacter stercoravium | reverse complement strand
GTTAAAGAAATTGAAGTGACAGATCAGGATAAAATAACTACAGCTTTTATCACTTATAAAGGAAGTGATTACACAGGCAGTGTTATTAAAGTTTATCCAGAAGGCTATGGTGGGAGTATTGAGCTTTTAGTAGGTATTTTGCCAGAAGGAGAGGTAGCGGGTATTCAAGTGTTAAGCCATCAAGAGACACCAGGTCTTGGAGCTAATATGGATAAGGAAGATTTTAAAGAACAATTTCCAGGTAAGCAAACCCCTATAGCCGTTAACAAAACGAATCCGAGTGAAAATGAAATTATGGCTATTACAGGTGCTACTATTACAAGCAAGGGGGTAGCAGATGGTGTTAACTTAGCTGCTGAATATGTTCAAAGTCATCAAGAAGAATGGAAGAAGGGGGATACTCAATGAAAACATTACTTGAAAGGTTAAAAGCAGGGATTTTAATGGATAATCCTACCTTTATGCAGGTACTAGGTATGTGTCCTACACTAGCTGTTACAACAAGTGCCCAAAATGCAGTAGGGATGGGGCTAGCTACAACCGCAGTACTTATTTGCTCGAATACAGTTATTTCACTCCTTAGAAAATGTATTCCTTCCAAAATACGTATTCCAGCATTTGTTGTCATTATTGCAAGTTTTGTAACCATGATTGACCTACTCTTGCAGGCTTATATTCCAGCACTTCATGCGCAACTTGGCCTTTTTCTTCCTTTAATTGTAGTAAACTGTCTCATATTAGGAAGAGCAGAAGCTTATGCTTCTAAAAATAAGGTGATTCCTTCTCTATTTGATGGACTAGGGATGGGACTTGGCTTTACACTAGCCCTTACAGCCATTGGTACGGTTAGAGAAATACTAGGTGCAGGGAGCTTATTTGGAATAAGTGTTATGCCAGCAACCTATGAACCAGCTATCATTATGATTTTAGCGCCAGGTGCATTCTTTACTTTAGCTATTTTAATGGCTATTTTAAATGCGATTAAGGCTAGAAAACACTAGAGGGGGGATGTAACGATGGAACTATTACTATTATTTTTAGGTGCTGCATTAGTGAATAACTTTGTTCTTACAAGGTTTTTAGGAATTTGTCCTTTTTTAGGTGTTTCTAAAAAAATAGAAACAGCTATGGGTATGGGTATGGCTGTAACCTTTGTAATGGGCCTTGCTTCAATGATTTCTTATATTGTTTATGAATTTATTTTACAGCCTTTACATTTAGAGTATATTTATACAGTAGCATTTATTTTAGTTATCGCATCTTTAGTACAGTTTGTAGAAATGGTTATTCAAAAGACAAGTCCATCTCTTTATTCAGCGCTAGGTGTTTACTTACCACTGATTACAACAAATTGTGCTGTACTGGGTGTAGCTATTATCAATATGCAAAAATCCTATACACTCATTGAATCTATTGTAAATGGTGTGGGTGGTGCATTAGGGTTTACTTTAGTTATTGTACTTTTTGCAGGTATACGTGAACGTATTGAAAAGAATAATATTTTACCATGTTTAAAAGGTTTTCCAATAGCACTTATTACAGCAGGGTTTATGGCAATTGCCTTCTTAGGCTTCCAGAACCTAATTAAATAGGAGGGAAGAAACATGGATTTAACAGCAGTGATCAACCCTATTTTAGCCATAGGTGGTATGGGGCTCGTTTTTGGAGTAGGACTTGGTATTGCCTCAAAGAAATTTGCAGTGCCTGTAGATGAAAAGGTAGGAAGTATAAGAGAAAATCTTCCGGGAGCCAACTGCGGAGGGTGTGGCTTTGCAGGTTGTGATGCCTTTGCTAAAGCAGTTGCAAGCGGTGAGGCAAAAGCTAATGGATGTCCTGTAAGCAGCAAGCTTCAGAAAGAGGCTATTGCTAAAATTATGGGAGAAGAAGTTGTAGAATGTTCTAAACAGGTGGCCATTGTAAGATGCCAGGGGAATCATGATTTGGCACGTGAGAAGTATGAGTATGAGGGTATTTTGACTTGTGAAGATGCACATTTAGTAGGGGGAGGACCAAAAGCTTGTACATATGGATGTTTAGGATACGGAAGTTGCCAAAAAGCATGCCCATTTGATGCTATTACGATAGAAAATGGTTTAGCCGTTATTCATGAAGATAAGTGTAAAGCTTGTAGCGCCTGCGTGGTTGCCTGTCCAAGACAGCTTATCTATATAGGAGATGCAGGGACAAAATATCAAGTTATGTGCAAATCCCATGATAAAGGAAAAATTGTAAAAGTAAATTGCCAAGTAGGTTGTATAGGATGTGGCCTTTGTGTCAAACAATGTGAGTTTGATGCGATTACATTAGAGAATGGACTGGCTACTATTGATACCTCTAAGTGTACGGAGTGTGGCAAATGTATAAGTAAATGTCCAACTCATGCTATTACACTTTATCACGAAGAGGACTAATAGTAATAAGAAGCTCTTTGAAAAAAGAGCTTCTTATTTTTTATGTATTTAAACTATGATATAATAATGTGATGATACAAAGGATAAGTAGGGGGATAAAAGATGAAAGCAAAAAATTTCTGGGTTTTACTACTTTGTATGCTGGCAGGGCTTACAGTAGGCTATTTTATAGGAGAGTTATGTATGAAAGTACCTGGTTTAAGTTTTATGAATTACCAGCAGATTTTTGGTCTCGAAGAGCCTATATCTATTGACTTAGGTGTTATAAGTGCTGTGTTTAAATTTCAAATTAAAATTAGTCTAGCAGGTATACTTGGTATGGTTGGTGGTATACTGATTTACAAAAAGATTTAATAAGGAGAAAGTTATGCAAAAGATTATTTTAGCTTCAAAGTCTCCAAGACGCAAAGAGCTTATGGGGCTTATCCCAGTAAATTTTGAAGTGATTACAAAAGAAGTAGAAGAAGTGATAGATAGGTGCAAAACACCTGAAGAAAACGTAAAAATGCTAGCACAGCAAAAAGCTTTAGCTGTTGCACAGGCTTATGAAGATAGATGGGTAGTGGGCTGCGATACCATTGTTGTAAATAAGATGGAGATTATGGGTAAACCGAAAGATGTACAAGATGCTTTAAATATGCTTGAAGACTTACAAGGAGGTTGCCATAAAGTCTGTACAGGCGTAAGTGTTGTTAATCTTAAACAAGGAGTAAGTAGAAGTTTTACGACTACAAGTCTTGTGTATATGCGAGAATTAGAGGCTAAGGAGATAGAATGGTACGTAAGTACGGGTGAACCTATGGATAAGGCAGGTGCTTATGGTATTCAAGGCTATGCAAGTAACTTTGTTGAAAAAATAGAAGGTGATTACTTTAATATAGTAGGTTTACCTGTATCAGCTCTTTATCAAGTTTTAAAAGAATATGAACTACTTAGCTTTTAGGAAATAACCTAAAAGCTTTTTTTGCAACAAACTAGTAATGATTTGTATAAACACGAAAAAATTAGGTAATCATTTAATAAGTCATTAAAGGAGTTTATCTAATGAAAATAGAAGATTTTCCAGTAGAAGAAAGACCTTATGAGAAATTTATAAGATATGGAGAGAAAGCTTTAAGTGTCAGTGAACTTTTAGCTATTTTGCTTCGTAGTGGGACAAGAGAATTAAGCAGTATTGAACTTGCCAGAAATCTTGTGTTAGATATTGATCAAAAAGAACAGATCCTAAAGCTTTATGACTATACGTATGAAAGTCTTATAGC
>JAHLFD010000250.1:0-9242 GCA_018883975.1 Candidatus Niameybacter stercoravium | reverse complement strand
GTATATGGAAAAACATGCAGTGGCAAGACTTATTGGAGCACCTCCAGGGTATGTAGGATATGAAGAAGGTGGTCAGCTTACAGAAGCTGTAAGACGTAAACCTTATGCGGTTATTCTTTTTGATGAAGTTGAAAAAGCACATCCAGATGTATTTAATGTACTTCTCCAAGTATTAGATGATGGGCGTATTACAGATTCTAAAGGGCGTACAGTAGACTTTAAAAATACTATTATTATCTTAACTTCTAATATTGGATCTGACCTCATTTTAGAAGGTATTACAGATACGGGTGAAATTACAAATGAGGTAGAGGAAGGCGTTAATAATAGACTGAAGATGCACTTTAGACCTGAATTCCTTAACCGTCTAGATGATATTGTTATTTATAAACCGCTTATGAAAGAACAAATTATCCAGATTGTAGATCTGCTTGTGACAGACCTTAACAGACGTTTAGCGGATAGACAACTTAGTGTAAAACTTACTCATGAGGCAAAAGTTTATTTGGCAGACCAAGGTTTTGACCCTGTATTTGGAGCAAGACCACTTAAACGTTTCTTACAGCGTAAAGTAGAAACACTAATTGGACGTATGCTTATTGCTAATGATGTAGAACCGTTCTCAACATTTGTAGTAGACTATGATGGGCAAGAACTTAAAATTTCAGTAGAATAGAAATGTAGAGATTGAAAAAGGGGCTTTCGCGAAAGGGGAGCCTCTTTTTTGTATAATAAATATAAAAATGTAACAATGTTTTGTTTAGTTATTTACAGTGAAACATTGTTGTGATATATTAAGTTTAACATAGAAAATAGAGAAGAGGAGATGTTTTAAATGGGAAATAGAGATTTGCATATTAGTGGAGCAGGAAGTTATCCAGGAGGAGAATTTGATAGTGTATCAATTAGTGGTTCTGGGAAAATAAATGGAGATATACGCTGTAAGAGTTTCTCAGGGTCTGGTGCAAGTAAAGTTGTAGGAAATGTTGTATGTGAAAGATTTAGCTGTTCAGGCTCAGGAAAAGTAACGGGTAATGTAGAAGGATTAGATATTAAAGCCAGTGGATGTTGTAAAATAGAAGGAGATGTAAAAGGGGGAAGCTTATCCGTATCGGGTGCTACAAAAATAGTAGGTAGCGTAAAGGGAGAAATAGTTTGCGGTTCAGGTGCCTTATCAGTAGGAAAAAATATTGAGGCTGAAGAAGTGCGCATAGATGGTAGTATTAAAAATGAAGGAACTATTAATGCTGAAAAAGTAGTTATTGAATGTAGAAGTGGTAATGGAACTTGCTCTTTTAATGAGATCGGTGCATCTACTGTTTCTATTAATGGCTATAGTGAAACATCTAGACCATATCTTTACAAGCTTTTTGGTATGTTTACTGGTGGTAGCATGGAAGGTATAACAGGCAATTTAATCGAAGGGGATACCATTTATGTAGCTAATGCTAAGGTAGATACCATTAGGGGAGAGCATATAACACTTGGGCCTAATGCGGAAGTAAGATGCGTAGAATATACTCAAGAAATTAAAGTGAGTGAGACCGCGATTGTAAAAGATATTATTAAGCTATAGGGAGGTCTAGGTATGGCATTAGGAAATGTTGTAATAATGGGTGATGGCAAGTGTATAGAAGGTACTTATAATAAAGTACGTATTATGGGAAATGGAGAAGTTGATGGGCGTATAAAGTGTAATAAATTTTCTTCAGCAGGTAGTGCTGGAGGAAATGGAAGTATACAGTTTTGTAAATGTAAAGCAGCTGGATATTTTGGTTTTAAGGGATGCTTAGAAGGCAATGAATTGAAGATAATAGGTTATGGGCAAGTAGATGGACATATTAAAGTAGATACATTTAGAGCATATGGCATGCTTAATCTTACTGATACATTAGAAGCTGAAACATTCATTTTAAGAGGTGGAATAGAGCAGGCACAAGCTATCCATTGTGAACAAATTTCCATAGAGCTTCTAGGACTGTGCAGTGTAAAGGAAATAGGTGGGGGAGAAATTCGTATAGGAAAAACAGTTAAAATCGTAGAAAGTGGATTAAAAAACAAATTATTAAGTAGTGTAAAAATAAAGGTAGGGGATGAGAAGGGCCGATTAGAGGCAGAAGTGATAGAAGGAGATACTATTTATCTAGATACGGCTAAAATAGGAATTGTAAGAGGGGAACATATAGAGATCGGTCCAGACTGTGAGATTAATAGAATTGAATATAGTGAATCACTTAAGATTCATGAAAGTGCTAAAATAGGCGAACAGATCCAAATAACAACAAGAAGAGACAGGTGATGAATATGGAGGAACTTATTTCAAAAAAAGAATTATTAGAACAAACAGGCATTTCCTATGGACAGCTTTATAGGTGGAAGCGTAAAAATATTATTCCTGAAGAATGGTTTATAAAAAAGTCTGTTTCAACAGGGCAGGAAACTTTCTTCCCGAGAGAGAAAATTTTAGATCGTATTGAAATGATTGTAAATATGAAAGATGAGGCTTCTTTAGATGATTTAGCTAAGATGTTTAGTGTAGAATTTGAACATGCTAATCTAGATTTAGATAGGCTCATTAGAAAGAGTGTTATTACAGAGCAGGCCATTACCATTTATAAAGATATTACAGGGAATAAAAATATTGAAACCATAGAACAGGTGGTAGGTATTAAGGTACTTAAAGATAAACTGACGGCAGGAGAGTTAACTTTACCTGAATGCCAGGAACTTATTCGTTTTATTCATGCCCATTTTGAAGCACTTACAGGTGAGAGTAATAGAATTTATGTGTTAAGAGCTATGGGGGTACCTTTTGTTATGGGCGTTAAATCAGAACAAGATATTGTATTTAATGATAATTATAAAATTGTAACATGGGTAAATTTATATGATGAAATAAGCACTATTAAATTTGAACTTATGTAATTTAAACATCTAGGGGGAAGAGGGATGCAAAAAAAGTATGGTACGAAAGACATTGCACTGCTACCATTAAAGGTTGCGCCTTTATGGGCAACCTTGGTAGGAATAACTGTTATACTTAATGGGGTAATGGCAACAGCTCAAATTTATATTACAGCTAAATTTATAGATGATGCCTTAGCTATTGTACAGGGAAATGCTGTGTTAAATAGTATTTATCCAACTATTGGATTATTAGTATGTGTTTTATCTTATTTTTGGATTACAAGAGCTTTTACAACACTTTTTAATACAAAGCTTGAGACAATTTTAAGAGAGAAATTTAGAGTAGAACTTACTGAAAAGAGGGCAAAACTTGCCTATAGGCATATAGAGAATCATGATACATGGGATCTTATTGCACGTGTTAAAGATATGCCGGAACTAAAAGTTAAAGATGCTTATTATCAGCTCTTAGTACTAATTGCTCTGATTATTAAAATTTTGGGAGTACTTATTATATTAGTTACAAAAGTATGGTGGGTACCTTTTGTTATATTAGTTTTTGCCGTACCTTTATTTAGAATGGCTGTTAAGAGTGGTCAAGCTAATTATAATGCGTATGAAGAAGTCACTAAGTATCGTAGGAAATATGAATACTTAGGAGGGGTGTTGACAGGAAGAGATACGGTAGAAGAACGTGCTCTCTTTGGATATGGTAAGCACTTAGCTAAGGAGTGGCATGAAGAATACGAAAAAGCACGTAAGCATACGCTTAAGGTTGATATTAAATGGTATATCAAGATGAAAGTAGGTAGTATACTTACTGCTAGTATTAGTGTATTAAGTGCTATTGTCATGGTGGGGCCTGTTTTAGAAGGTAGCATGAGCTTAGGTATTTTTATGGCTTTGGTGAATAGTATTTTTGAACTCGTTCAAGATATGTCTTGGCAGCTTACAGGATGTCTTGAGCATCTTGCAAAACATAAAGCTTACTTAAATGACTTAACAAAGTTTATAGCGCTTGAAGAAGATGAAGATGCACTAGATATGCCCTTATCTAACAACGTAGATATGGAAACGATTGAATTTAAAAATGTAAGTTTTACTTATCCTGGGACCAAAGAGAAGATTCTAGATGGGCTTTCCTGCAAATTAGAAAAAGGTATGCACTATGCTGTAGTAGGTGCTAATGGTTCAGGTAAGACAACACTGACTAAGCTTTTAACTGGACTATATACAGAGTATGAGGGAGAAATTCTTATTAATGGTAAGGAACTTAGAACTTATACACAAGCAGAACTTAAAGGCTTGTATGCTGTTATTTATCAAGACTTTGCAAAATATGAGATAAGTTTAGAAGATAATATTGCTATTGGGCATATGATGAAAACGAAAGATGAATTAGCTATAGCTATTGAAGAAGTTATAGAGCAGGTAGATTTAAAAGAAGCTATTGATAAATTGCCACAAGGCATAAGAACACCTTTGGGAAAAATTAAGGAAGGTGGACAGGATTTATCAGGTGGACAATGGCAAAGACTAGCTATGGCAAGAACCATTATAAAAGACGCGCCCATGTACATATTAGATGAGCCAACTGCGGCTTTAGACCCTATTAGTGAAAGTAAGCTCTATGAAGAGTTTGGTAAAATGAGTCATTTAAAGACAACTTTGTTTATCAGTCATAGACTAGGCTCTATACAGTTAGCTGATAAAATACTTGTCATCAATAAAGGAAAGGTTATTGAAGAAGGTACACATGAAGTGTTGATGGCACTTTCAGGAAGTTATAGTGAAATGTATGAGAGTCAAAGGAGTTGGTATAAATGAAATCACAGGGGATTAAAGGATTAATTAAAATTGCTCCTTTTGTTTTTGCCGCGTGCCCTATTGCTTATTTAAGCATCCAAGTTTTATCTATTCTGCATGGGATGAGCTGGGGAATGAATACCATTGCAACGCAGTGGTTCTTTGATGCTGTAGAAAAAGGAACACAGGGAAGTGTTAGCTATCAGTATGTTATTTTGACTGCACTTATACTTGGCTTAATGGTTATTGTGACGCAGGTGCTCAATGGAGCTGCAAACTTAGGTGGAGATGCTATAGGGCAGAAAATTATAGGAATATTAACTAAACGACTTTATGAGAAATCTACACGTATAGATCCTATAGTATATGAGAATCCTGAGTTTTTAGATGATATTAATAAGGCGCAGCAAGGACTTAATAACGCTATTTGGGGTGTAGAAGTATGTGTTATGATTTTGACTTTTTATTTGCCATATTTTTTAATTATGGGAGGATATCTCTTTGCTTTACAGCCTAGACTAGCTTTTGCTTTAGTATGTATTTTTATTCCAGTGGCTATAGGGCAAGTATTAAAGATTACAATCTTTGCAGAGCTTGAAGATGAAGTAGCACCTATTAGAAGAGAAAGTGACTATTATGAGAACTGTATAGGAGATAGGACCTATTTTAAAGAGACAAGAATGTTGGGATGTTTTAGATTCTTTAAAGAGCTATATGTAGTAGCAAATTTAGCTTTAAGTGAAAAAATTTGGAAAGCTAGATGTAAAACAGCTAGGATGGAGCTTACAACAAGTGTGCTCACTTTAGCCGGTTATTGTATGGTACTTTACTTGTTGATTGATACCTTATTAGAAGGGCAGATTAGTGTAGGTGCTTTTGCAGCAGTATTTAGTTCTATAGAGATGATGTTCAGTATTATGGAGGAAGTTATATGTAGACATATAGGAAATGTTGCGCAAGGTTTAGGAACAGTAAATAATCTTGTAAGATTTTTAGAGCTTCCAGAACGCTGTGGAGAAGATGCGAAGGTACATATGGAAAAAGGCATTATACTTGAAAGTGGGATTCACTTATCCAGGGGCAAAAGAATGTTCTCTTGAGGAAGTGAGTTTAGAGATTAAAGAAGGTGAAATTATTGCAGTAGTTGGTGAAAATGGAGCAGGTAAAAGTACACTAGTTAAACTGATTATGGGGCTGTATTTGCCTACAAAAGGGAAAGTACTAATAGGTGGCTGTGATACACAGACTACACATCCTAATACTATTTTTAAGCAGATATCTGCAGTTATGCAGAAGTTTCAGAAGTATAAGCTTACTTTAGCCGAAAACATTTATTTAGCAGATATTAAAGGTTGTGAAGAAGATATTAGTAAGCAAATGCTTGAAACAGTATTGCAGAAGGCAGACCTTTATCAGATAGATAGGGGACTACCTAATGGGTATGAAACAGTGCTTTCAAGAGAGTTTGATGGGGTGGACTTATCAGGAGGACAATGGCAGAGGGTAGCTATTGCTAGAGGACTCTTTAAGAAACATAAAGTGATTATACTAGATGAACCTACAGCAGCTATTGACCCTATAGAGGAGACTCGTATCTATAATCAATTTATAGAAATGGCAAAAGGGAAGACGGCACTTATTGTAACCCATCGCTTAGGATCAGCACAGCTAGCAGATAGAATTGTAGTGATGGAGAATGGAAAAATTGTCGCTGTCGGTTCACATGAACAGCTCATAAAGCAAGAAGGTAAATATAAAGAAATGTATACAGCGCAAGCTAAGTGGTATGTATAGAAAAAGAGCAAGTATAAAGATTATACTTGCTCTTTTTTAATTATTTTGTTCAAGTGATAAGAAGCCACGACCGTTTCCAATTACTTGTGCTACGTCAGAAACAGTGACAAAGGCATGGCTATCATGCTCAGATACAATGTGTTTGAGTTTAGCAACTTCTCGTAAGTTTACATTTGCATAAAGAATATATTTATTTTGATGGGTATAACCACCTATAGCAGGAACAATAGTTACACCTCTATTCATGACTTCCATAATATCTTTGGCGATAGCTTGACCTGTATCAGGAGAGGTAATGATGGAGACTGTACGACGCCTGTTAAGTCCATCTACTACATAATTTGTAGTTTGGCTGCTAATAAACATACTTGCTGCAGTCAAGATGGAAATATCAATACCAAATGCAAAGATAGAAGTCAACATAATGACCATATTGATAGAAAGAATAACATTTCCCATACTAAATGAGAAAAACTTATTCACGATTTTAGCTATAATATCTGTTCCTCCAACAGAAGCATCACCTCTAAAGAGAATTCCCATGCCTAGGCCATTTAAAAGACCTGCTACAAGAATAATAGTAAGAGGACTTTGGGTTGGAATGACAAAGCCAGTAGTTAGTTCAAGCCAAAATGAAAAGCATATCATACCAAGTAAACTAAAGTAGATGAATCTTCTTTTGAGAAAAATAAAAGCTAGTATAAAGAGTGGAATATTAAGGCAAATATTCGCCAAACTTAAATTCGTACCAGCTAAAAAATGTAGGAATAAAGAAATACCACTGACACCCCCACTAAGCATCTGATTTGGAACAAGAATTCCATTAACTGCGATAGCCATTAGAAAAGTTCCAAGCAAAATAGAAAAAATACTTTTAATCTTGTTATTCATCACACAAGTCTCCATAAATATGTATTATTCAACTAAAGCAATGTGTCAATTATACCTTTTTAAAAGTTAAAAATCAACAAGATAGGACGTAATTTTAGTAAGAACCAAAAAATACTAACATTTATATAAAATTACTCTTAACGGAGGGACTTATACATGATATGATAAGGTAGAAAATGATTAAAGTTTGAATGTGATAAAGGAAAGGGAAAGAATATGTCAAAGACAATTATTACTCAATTTTTAAGTCAGCATGGCATGTACTATGGCGATCTTAACTTTGAAGCAGAATGCCAAAAGTTTATTGAAGAAATGGATAAGGGCTTATCTATAGAAGGTAGTAGCTTAGCTATGATTCCTACATATTTATCTGTAAAAAATGAGATTCAAATGAATAAACCAGCTGTTGTTATTGATGCAGGTGGGACTAACTTCAGAGTAGGTCTTGTAAGCTTTGATGATAACATGAAAGCTTCAGTAAGTGATTTTTCAAAAACACAAATGCCAGGTATTGCACGTGAACTTAGTAAACAAGAATTTTTTGGTGCTTTAGTAGATCATACAAAAGAAGTGGCTGAAAAATCTACAGATATAGGTTTTTGCTTCTCTTACCCTACAGAGATTAATAAAGACAAAGATGGTGTCCTTCTTTACTGGACAAAAGAAGTAAAAGCACCAGAAGTTGTAGGCGAAAAAATTGGTGCTAACCTTGTAGCAGGCTTAAAAGAAGTGGATGGTAAAGATCGTACAGTAGCCATCTTAAATGATACAGTAGCAACACTTCTTGGTGGTAAAGGAATTACAAGTCATCGCGTATTTGATGGTTATATTGGTTTCATCTTTGGTACAGGGACAAACCTTTGCTACATTGAAAATGTAGATGCTATTACTAAAATTAATGATGCAGAAGATCAAACAATGATTATCAATACAGAATCTGGTGGCTATAACAAATTACCAAGAGGTATAATGGATGCTAAGCTTGATGAAACTTCTAACAATCCTGGAGAGTATCAGTTAGAAAAAATGGTAAGTGGTAGATACTTAGGACCACTTGTACAAGAAGTATTAAAAGGCGCAGCAAATGAAGGGATATTCTCAGCTGAATGTAATAAGGCTTTATTACAACTTGAAGGCTTAGAGCTTATTGATGTAAGCTTCTTTATGGCTGATCCACACAATCAAGAAAATGTACTTGTAAAATGTAATACAGAAGAGGCAGATACAACACTTATGTATGAATTAATTGATGCTATGATTGAGCGTGCAGCTAAAATCTGTGCAATTAAATTAAGTGCATGTATTCTTAAAACAAATACAGGTCGTGATATGGCAAGACCAGTAGCTATTGTTGGAGAAGGGACTACTTTCTACAAGCTTAAAGGCTATAAAGAAAAACTTGACTATTATATGAAAGCTTACCTTGTAAAAGAGCATGGTCACTACTATGAATTTATCAAAGGTGAAGATCTTAACTTAATTGGAACAGCTATTGCTGCATTATCATAATCAAGACAAAGGAGACTTAATATGAAACCACTTTTATTTAAACCAGTTTATGTAGAACGTATTTGGGGCGGACGTGACCTTGAAAAATATAGAGATGATATGCCAGAAGGTGTAATTGGTGAAAGATGGGATGTATCAGCACATACTGCAGGTATGAGTGTTGTAAGCGAAGGTGAGTATGCAGGTAAAACTTTACTTGAGCTTGTAGAAACTTTAGGAGAAGAGCTTGTAGGAAGTAAATGTGCGGGTAAAGAATTCCCACTTCTTATTAAACTTATTAACTCATGTGACAGCTTATCAGTACAAGTTCATCCAGGAGATGAGTATGCAAGACG
>JAHLFD010000249.1:0-2651 GCA_018883975.1 Candidatus Niameybacter stercoravium | reverse complement strand
TCGTAGGATTTGTAGATGGAATTAACGAAAGTCTTAAAGCTGGTGCATATGATTTAGATACATTAACATCAGAATCAGTAGTAAAATTAGACTTCGATCTTAAAAAATTATACTGGAACATGTTAGATGCTCAAGCTGATTGGCTTTACAACTTACCACAATGGGATGAGCTTCTTTCAAAAGAAGAACGTCAAGCTATTAAAAACGACTACAAAAAATCAAAAACAGTTGTTATTGGTAAAAAAATCGGTCGTAACGACGCATGTCCATGTGGAAGCGGCAAAAAATACAAACAATGTTGTATGAACAAATAATAACTGCTCATTGAGCAGTTATTTTTTTAAACAAAGTCCGTAAAAGGAGTGAATCAAATGGAAATCATATGGTCCTATGTACTTATTGCAATTATTACACTTGTACTTATTACAATCAGAATGCTCAATAACAAGATTGTAAACGACTTTATGAAAGAGCATGAAACAGCAGAAAAATATGTTATTTTCAAAAAAGACTTTTTCTTTACAGTAGCAAAGATTTGTGTAGTCTGCACAATTCTTATTAATGGACTTACGCTTTATGGGCATCAGAGAATGAATATGCAAAGTATTATACTGACAGTTCTAATCATTGGTATGTGTCTTATAAGCTGTATGAGTTTTGTAGCAGTAGATGAGAATAAAGCTTTTAATATAGCTGGTTATTTAGTTGAAGAAGATGCCATCAAAGATATCCAAATTAAAGAACATAAAAATAGATTAAGTTGTAAGGTTTTGTTCAAAGAAGAAATAAATGGGTATCAAGGCATGGAATTTTGTATTTTTGGTCAAAAAAGAGAAGCATTTATTGATAAAATTGAACAATAATTCACGAAATAGGTCATATAAGTGACCTATTTTTTTTATAAAAAATACACTTTCTTTTTTTTTAGATAGTGGTAGAATAGATAGAGTAATCTTAAATGAACCATAGTTCATAAAATCTATGACGAGAAGAGATAGTTAGGAGATGAGAGGCATGGAGGAGATTATTAAAGAAATTGTGAAGATTGATTCAAACGCAATGGAAAATAAGAAACAGCAAGAAAATAGGATCAATGAACGCAAGGCATATTATGAAGCTCAAATTGCTGCCTATGAAAAAGAGTGAATAGAAGATGCAAAGGAAAAAGCAGAAAAGACCTATCAAGATATTATTGCAGCAGCTAATGAGCAGTATAAATTTGAGGAAGAAAGAGCAAAAAAACAAGTGCTTCTTATCGAAAATAAGTATCTGCAGGTAGAAGGCTCTTTACTAGATACTGTATTTAAACAATTATTTACAATGGAGGCGTAGTATGAATGCTTATGCTTCTTATAATGCCATCAATAGTAAACTACATACAAGGAAAAAAACTTTATTAACAAGGGAAGACTGGAATAAAGTATTAAATTATACGACAGTTGCTCAGTTTACAGAATTTCTTAAGAAACGTTACGGCTATAGCGTACATCTTGAACAAAGCAAAATTGAAGATGTGCATAGAGGTGAATTAGAAGTTATTTTAAAACGTTATGTAGTTTATGAAATTGAAAAGATGATTCATTACTTTTCAGGGCCTTACAAAGATTTTATTAAAACTCTTTTGTTACAATATGATATTTATGACCTGCAGCTTATTTTAAGAGCCATTGCAAGAGAGGAAAATATTAATGATCTTCAAAGACACTTTGTTCATTCAAGTCATAATACAAAAGTAGTTTACGATAAACTTATTGCAAGTAGTAATGTAGCACAGTTTGTAGAAGGACTTAAAGGAACCGTTTTTTATGAAGATTTAAAGACTATGACGCAAGAAGATGCGATGAAAAGAGAGTTTCATATGGAAATGAAGCTTCACATTCTTTATTACAAGCTACTGATGAAAAAAGCTAAAAAACTTACACCATCTGATTATGAAGTTGTAAAGAAAATCATAGGACTTAAAATAGATTGCCTTAATATCCAATGGATTTATCGTGCAACTAAATATTATGATATTTCGCGAGAAGAGATTATGGTGTATAGCTTACCAGGAGGAAATATTTCTTATAATAGCCTTAAAAAGCTTGTATATGCAAAGTCTTTTAATGAATTTGAGAGGAAAGTAGAAAAGTACTTAGGTGCTGATGTCTTTGACAGACAAGGGGATACTCTTTTAGAGAAATGTATGGATACTGTTATTTATAAATCCATTCATAAAGTGAATGAAGACAATTCTATCGCTTTACCACTTAGATATATCTTTGTACTTCAAATAGAGGTAGAGGACTTAATTGTAGTAACAGAAGGGATTAGATACGGGCTTGATCAAGATGAGATGAAGAAGTATCTAGTCTATACACTTTGATGAGGGGAGTAGCAGCAGATGGCTATTGAAAAAATGGTCTTGCTTAATCTAGTGGGGTCGCTAGATGATGAGCATGCAATATTAGAAGAATTAGTATTAAGTGAAAATATCCATTTAAATTTAGAGCACAATGATGTTTATGATAACCATTATATGGTACATCAATATGAGTCTATGATGCCACAGGATGCTTTTCCTATTATTGAAAACTATGCCCAAATGGAAGCTGATTACCATGGGATGTTAGAGGCTGTAGAGGTTATGGGAAAAGGAATGGGTATTACAC
>JAHLFD010000248.1:0-3131 GCA_018883975.1 Candidatus Niameybacter stercoravium | reverse complement strand
CTATCGTCGGCAGCGTCAGATGTGTATAAGAGACAGCTTTAATAAAGTTTTCAAAGGCTTCCCCATAAGTGTAACCAAAATCAAAACCACATAAATCACAAACTGGACCATAGTAATCTAAACATTCTGCCTTAAGGGCTGCCCAGGTAGTATTTTCTTCAATAGCTGTTTCGTCTAATACTTGATCTACTACCTCTAATGGTTCAGGTATAGCTGTTTCAGTTGCAGCTATAGCCACTTCTTCTAATACAGGTTCAGGACTAGCTAGAGAAGTCTCTTCTACTTTAGGTTTAGAAGCCTCCATAGAAACGTCTTCTGCAATAGGTGCTTCTTTGACTTCAGGCTTACTCACCATACTAGGTAGTTCTCCCACTTGAGCTTCAGCTACTGGAATAACTGTTTCCACTTCTTGAATGGTTTCATCTTCTTTAATAGGACGTTCTACTTTTTCAATTGTTCCAAGTTCCATAAGATGATGAAGAGCTTGAATAAGCTCATCTCTTAAAGACCAACTAAAATCTTGATTGCTATGGTACATTCCTATAAATAGAATTTGCCACCAAACCGGTTTACCCATCTCATTAACAGGTACCTCTAATTTAAGGGCTGCTTTAATACGTTTTGCAAGTGTCATAATAACTTCATAAAATGGATATTTAGCAGTATATCCTTCTTGAGCCCCTAGCTCTTCTGGCGTAATATGTTTGCCACCTAATCCATACATTTTAATGATCATATCTTGATTTTTTGATGTAAAGATAGAAGGTGTTACAAAAAGTTCTTCCCATTCTTCTTGTGACACTTTTCTTTCTAGGATATCTGCATCAGATTTAGGAATAGCTGGTGCCTTCGGTGCAGATTCCTCCGCTTGCACTAAAGTATCAAAATTAAAAAGATCATTAATAAAGTCATCTAGCTGAGGATCTTCTTCTTTTAATTTTTTAGGTGCATAATTATATTCATCAAGACGTTTTTGACAAAACTGTATAACGTCTGATGGAAAAAGTGTTTTATAACGTTCCTTAGTTACTAAAGCTTCAATGGATAAATCTAGACGTTCTTGTTCCCAAAGTAAAGTAAAGTCAAATGTATGAGCATCTGTTGGAAGAATTTTAATAACAGCTTCATAACCACCGTATTTGTTCATCATTTCTAATAGACGTGGTGATTTATATTTTAATTCTTTTACAATACGTTTATATAAACCTAACAATTCTTCATGAAAGGTTTGTTTAAGTAAAATTTCTTGTTCGTTCATCGTATCATCCCTCTAGTTTTTTCTATTTAGCCTTTATTAGACTAATCTACAACTTGGCTTATGTCAATACATAAATGCCAGAATATTACTTTTAATACTTATGGTCAATTAGACCAATTTATGAGTTTATAAAGTGTATTTTCTCAAAAGAAGCCTAACTTTATCCTTCAAAACTAAAAACCTAGAAATATTTATGATTTCTAGGTTTTTATAATGTGATTTTAAGCAGTTTTTTCTTTTTTACACAGAAGAAGTTTAGAAACTGCAAAGGCTAAAAGTGCCGGTACAAGCCATGCAAAATCTACGCTGCTTAAAGGTAAATAACTAATTAAACGTTGTAAAACAGTTATATTAAAGAGTTTTCCAAGTACATCAATAAGTACTACTACAAGTGTCACATAGACTGTTACTTTATAAACACATGATGAAGATGCATATTTGCCTATAAGTGTTAAAAGCACAAGTACAATAATAATTGGATAAAGAATTTTTAAAATAGGTGTTGTAAGGCCTACAATATGATCTACCCCAAGAAGTGCAATCGCCATACTTAAAACAGAAATAAGGATAGCAGCTGCTTTATAAGATAGTTTACCACGAGATAAATTTGAAAAATACGTAGCACCTGTTGTTGTAAGCCCAATAGAAGTTGTAAGGCACGCAAGTGCGACAGCTACAGCTAGAAAGACAGTTCCTGCACTCCCTAATATTTGTTTAGCAAGCGTAATAACAAGCGCTGTCTTTTCAATTTCACCTACAAGGTTTGTAGTATGTGCACCAAGATACATAAGGCCACCATAGATAATACCAAGTCCTCCAATAGCAATTAAAGAAGACTTAAGTGTCATTTTAATCACTTCATTTGTACTTGTATAGCCCTTAGATTTAATAGTTGTAACAATAATTCCACCAAAGCATACTGCCGCAAGCGCATCCATTGTTTGATATCCCTCAATAAGAGAAGCTGTAAATGTATTAGGTAAAGTATTGTTAGTAAGTGTACCAACTGGTACGAGTACTCCTTTTACAATGAGAATTAAAAGCGTAATGAGTAAAGCAGGTGTTAAAAATTTACCTATAATATCAACAATAGAGTTAGGACTTAGTACAAAGAATAAGTTAATCCCAAAATAGATAGCAATAATGATAACAGGACTTACACTTGGTAAGAAAGGTCTAATACTAATTTCAAAAGTTGTAGCTGCTGTTCTTGGAATAGCTAAAAAAGGTCCAATAGCTAAAATAAGTGCTGTCATTAAAACAATAGAGAAGGTCTTTCCTACTTTATTTCCGGCCTCATCAAAGCTTCCTCCAGCTTTAGCAGTTGCCATAACGCCTAAAAGTGGTAAACCTACCCCCATAATCATAAAGCCAATCATAGCTGTAACATATTGCTCTCCTACTAATCTTCCCAAATACGGTGGAAAAATGAGGTTGCCTGAACCAAAGAACATGGCAAATAAAGCAAAACCAATAATAATAATGTCTTTCATTGTGTTGTGTTTTTTCATATAAGCTCCTATAGATGTCAATTTTTCGTGAAACAATATCTATTATTTTTATACCACAGTAAAATGCAAATTTCAAACAAAAAGAGTTACCATAATTCATATAATAGGAAACTCTTTTGTTTATTTTACCAATTCCTTTTAATACCGTTATCTACAAACATAATAGCACCTTCTTTAAGGAGGCGCCCTACTGCTCTTTTAAAAGAAGCTTTGCTCATATTGAGTTCCGCTTTAATACGTTCTGGAGTACTTTTATCATTAAGAGGAAGTATACCGCCTCTTTCTTCTAGTATTCTCATAAGCTTTTGTGCATCATCTTCCATTTGCTGATAAGCTTGTTTACGCATACTAAGCTCTAATTT
>JAHLFD010000247.1:0-25183 GCA_018883975.1 Candidatus Niameybacter stercoravium | reverse complement strand
TTGAATACTTTTGTAATGACATAAACAAGAGGAAATGCACCTGCAAGTACGATAGCGATATCTGCTACAATTTCAAAGCCTTCTGAAATAGGATTCATACCTGGGATAAGCACGATACCTGTAAGCTTCTCAATAATACCTACAGCTAATCCTAAAGTAATAACAGCTACTACAAATTTACCAAAATAAGTAAATCCTTTAACCATAGCATCTTCAAATTTCCAAAGGCCTATTGCAATTAAAGCTGCAAAAATAATAATTGGAATAAGGTTACGAATAACCATCATAAATGGAAAGCCCGCTACAAGTCCACCTACAAAAGCACCAAGAGGAATAGTAATAACACCAGCAAGTACACCTGTTGCAAGATATTTTCTATCTTGTTCTTCGATAATACCAAGTGCTACTGGAATAGTAAATACAATTGTTGGTCCAAGCATAGCCCCTACAATAAGCCCACCGAAAAGTCCTGCTGCTGGATCAATAGCAAGTGCTTGTGCAAGAGGTGCACCACCCATGTCATTGGCTAAAATAGAACCTGCAAACATAGCAGGGTCAGCCCCTAAAATACCAAATAAAGGTACGATAACGGGTTTTAAAATATTAGCAATAACAGGTGAAAGTGCAATAATCCCGACCATGGAAATAGCAAGGGCACCAATTGCCATAATACCTTCTTCAAATTTTTCACCGAGTCCAAATTTGTTGCCAATAATACGGTCAAGTGCGCCAAGTGCTGCAAATAATACCATAATATAGATGATAATTTCATTAATACTCATAAAGCTTTCACTCCATTTTTATTAAATTTTATCGTTAAGTACATTAGAGGTATTTGGTCATTTCAGGACTTGGAGATGGAATAATAGAAATGTTGGCTGCTTCTGTTTTAGACAATTGTGTTTTGCCTTGTGCTAGACCATACTCTATACTACTTAATGTTCCTGTGACTATATATACCAGCTTGCCACCAATCCCAAAAGCAAGATGCATTTTAATAAGCTTTATATCACTTGATTTGAGGGCAGCATCTAACGCCTTAATACCTGCGCACACCTTAGTTGTTTCCATAATGCCTACAGCATCTGCAATCTCTTTGGAATCATACTTGTTCTTAAAAGCTGCTATAATAGGTGTGCTCACTGCATGTACTTTGAAACTATCTACTAAAGTGTTTTCTGCAATAATAACGCCATAGTCTATTGCTTCATTCACTTCTCCTTCATCACCTGTTACAATAACTAAAAACTTACCAGGACAAATAGTTTTAAAATAGATAATTTCCACATTAGCTTTTTTCACAATTTCATTAGATACTTCTATTCCTTTACTAATACTTCTAAATTCTAGAGCACCTATACTTTTATTCATCTGCAAACACCTCTATTGAATCTACAATACCTATAACTGCTGCATCAATAGGGGCATCTATATTACCAACAGCTCGCCTTGCGCTACCACCTTTACTAATCAGCACTAAATCTCCAACACCTGCTCCTACTATATCCGATGCTACAATAAGACCTTCCTTTTCTCTTTCCTTATCTACAAGTACCTTAAGTACTAATAATTTAAGACCATTAAGCTTTTGGTCTTTTTTAGTGGCCCATACATTACCGATTACTCTTGCAATTTCCAATTTCTCGCCTCCACTACACTCTTTTTATCTTTAGCTTATGAGACCTTATATAATCTTCTGCTAGAGGCGTTACAATACATTTCTTGCTTATCTCAATGACTGTAAAGGTTTCTAGGTGTGTATGCATAAGGTCTGTTTCAAGTAAAAGTTTTTTGTGCTTTAAGTCTACCTCTTTTGAGTGCATTAAGATAGGCTCTTCTTTTTGACTAGTAAAAAGTTCACCTATATGACTAATTATACGTATACCATATTGTATAAGCTTATTTTCATAGTCTTGGTAAAGTGTATAAAGAGGTTTATGAGCTGTTTTTTTATACTTTCTATAAGTTATGCCACTTTCAAGAAGATATACAGGTCTACCTTCTAATAAAGCTTTTAAAATACATCTTTCTTCATCTGTATAGCTACATCCTAGTGCAAGATGTGCAAGCTGTTCTTCAGAAAGTTCACTTATAAGAACGGTAGTATGATCTAGATTTTCTAAAGTGTTGTGTGTCAGCTGATAACTTCCTTTTAGCATTTTCTCATCTTCTACACCTATTGCACCTATAAGTAATAGATACGATGCATGGTCACATTGTTTAAGACGGTTGTAAATTTCATTTACAATAGCATCAATCACTTGCTGATCCATCATTTAACAATAATACCCCAGCTATCTTTATTATATCCACAAGCATTGGCTTCATCATAATCAATATGCATATACGTTCTAAAATCTTTACTTACCCTTACAACCGTATCTTCAAATATGACAGGGCGTGATCCAGAAACTTTAACTTTAACAATCTCACCATCTTTGACATTAAATTTCTGTGCATCTTCAGGGGTCATATGAATATGACGTTTGGCAACAATAATACCTTCTGCAAGGGTCACACTACGACTACCATTGGTAACTGTTATACCTGGGCTCCCTTTAGTATCACCACTTTGTCTTACAGGTGCTTTAATCCCTAATGCAAGTGCATC
This sequence comes from Candidatus Niameybacter stercoravium, assembly GCA_018883975.1. Classification (GTDB taxonomy): domain Bacteria; phylum Bacillota; class Clostridia; order Lachnospirales; family Cellulosilyticaceae; genus Zhenhengia; species Zhenhengia stercoravium. The sequence continues at coordinate 22,572 of JAHLFD010000247.1, read as the reverse complement.
TGTTAGTGAAACTTCCATTTGACTTTGTTTACGTTCTGGACCTAAAACAATAACATTGTGAATAGAGCCTTTAGGACCTGTTACAGTTACACGTTCCTTACATGCATACTGTCCTGGTTGAGAGAGGTCTTTTACTTTGGTAAACTGATAGCCTTCTCCAAATAAGATATCTGCATCAGCTCGGCTTAAATGAATATGCCTTCCAGATGCTTCTACAGGGATAAAGAGCTTTTCTTTAAGCTCATTTACAATTTCATTTGCAATACGTTCTATAATCTGTGTCATATGCTCTCCTTTCTCCCATCTATTCCTTATATTGATCTGTTAAATATTTAAACATCATAATCCAGAAGAGGGAAGATAGACGATTAAGTGCTCTTATTAGGTCTTCTCTAGTCGCTTGGCCATATTCATCTTTAAAAGCTCTGTAAGCTACAAGTTCGGACTCTCTTGTTAAAGTACGCAGCTTATTAAGATTTGCTACTATTTCACCATGTCTATAGGTTGGTAGGAAATGATGCATGCCATAATACTGACTTGGGTGATGTGAATGTGCACGCAACGCTGGTGCATCTAAACCCTGTAAGTTAAATTCATTAAGGGGTTCACCACTTACTTCACATCTTACAAGATTACGTACAAATCTTATAACTTCTTCTAAGTCTTTAACCAGTTTTTTAAGTCCCTGCTTTTCGGCAAGTACTTGTACCATAATGATTTCTGCTTCTAAGGAATCCATAGCCCCTCTAAAAGCAATACGTGGATGATCTTTAAATACAAGAAGATTCCCTCTTAAGTGAGTCATATGCTCTGGCTTTTCAGTAAGCTTTGCACCAAATAAAGTATCAAATAAAACTTCTTCTTTAAGGTCCATAGGCTCTGCCTCACTTTCTAAATCCTCTTTGTTCTTAATGGTAATATTCTTTTCTGCCAAATAAGCTTTGGCTGAGGGAGTGATGATTTGTTTCGGGTTTAAATATAAATCGCCCTTTTCATGTATCTCATCATGCGCAATCATTCTTCTTACATCATCTTCTGTTAAAACCGACATTTTTTCACCACCACACCTGATATTAATTTTTATAAAGTGCATCTTTAAAGATGCACTTTATAAAACTACCTTGATTTAAGCTTGTGCGCCATGAGGTAAGATAACATCTACTTCAGTATGTGGTCTTGGAATAACATGTACAGAAATAAGTTCTCCTACTCTTTCAGCAGCAGCAGCACCTGCATCTGTAGCAGCTTTAACAGCACCTACGTCTCCTCTTACCATAACAGTAACAAGACCACCACCAACTTGTTCTTTACCTACAAGTGTTACGTTAGCTGCTTTGACCATAGCATCAGCAGCTTCAATTGCACCTACTAATCCTTTTGTTTCAATCATTCCTAATGCATTTGTATTTGCCATTTTGTTTTCCTCCTTAAATAAAGTGGGTTAAAATAGTAATACCTAGTTAGTATTATACTTTTAAACCTTTTATATTAATTCTTTCATAATTTTTTTCACAATTTCATCAATCATATGGCTAGAAGGTTCACAGCAATTACCTTCTTGACCTGGTGCACCTACTCTAAGCTCCTCAAGCTCTTTTGTTCCATAAGCTACACGTTTAATATTAATAAGATCCATAGGACCGATATTGTTTGAAGTTGAACTTCCACCTACAGCACCGCATCCAAGTGTCAGAGCTGGGAAGAGCCCTGTTGTTGCACCTACACCGCCAAGGGCTCCAGGTGTATTAATAAGAATACGAGAAGCTGGTATTCTTAGGCCAAAACGTTTAACAAGTTCTGGATCATTTGCATGCATACTAAATGTATGTCCCATACCTTCAAATTTAAGAATTTCTATACTTTTTTCCAAAACTGCATCTACATTTTCTTCTACAAAGAAAGCTAGGATTGGTGCAAGTTTTTCTCTTGAATAAGGGGCATCATGACCTACTTTACTTTCTTTCGCAATGAGAACACGTGCATCTTTTGGCACACTAATACCTGCAAGCTTTGCAATATGTTCAACACTCTTACCAACGATAGCAGGGTTCATACTACCATTTGCTCTTAAAATAAATTTAGCAAGTTTATCACTTTGGTCTTGATCAAGTAAATAACCACCTTGTGCTTTAAGTTCAGCAGCTACTTTTTCTTCCATACATTTTTCTACAATAATGGATTGTTCAGATGCACAAATTGTACCGTTATCAAATGTCTTAGAATCAAAAATACGTTTAACAGCCATTTTAACATCTGCACTCTTATCAATAAAAGCTGGTCCATTACCTGCACCTACACCAATAGCAGGATTACCTGATGAGTAAGCAGATTTAACCATAGCAGGTCCGCCTGTTGCTAAAATAATTGAAGTATAGTTGCTCTTCATGAGTTCTTGGGTTGCCTGCATTGTAGGTACAGTAATAACACCAATAGCACCTTTAGGGCATCCTGCCGCTTCTGCTGCCTCTGTAATAATACGTGCTGTCTCTACAATAGCATTTTTAGCTCCTGGATGAGGTGAAATGACAACGCTGTTACCTGCTTTAAGCGAAATCATAGCTTTATAAATAACAGTTGAAGTAGGGTTAGTTGAAGGAATGACTGCTGCTACAACCCCCATTGGTACTGCTATATCCATAGTTTTATGAGCTGGGTCTTCTGAAATAATACCTATTGTTTTTTCATCTTTAATAGATTCATAAACAACTTTAGATCCAAAAACGTTTTTGATAACTTTGTCTTGCCAAATACCAAATCCTGTTTCTTCATTAGCCATTTTAGCTAACTTTACAGCATTGGCATAACCTGCATCTGCAATGGCTTTTACAATACGGTCAATTTGTTCTTGACTGAAGGTTGCAAGAATTTTTTGAGCCTCATAAGCCTTTTTTAAGAGTCCTCTAACCTCTTGAATAGAGACTAAATCTTTATCAAGTAATTCCATTAAGCTTCTCCTCTCTTACTCCTTATAAAAATCTTTTATTATTCCTATAAGGTCCTCTTTCTTCGCTGATTTTAATTTTTTCTCTGCCACTTTAATGCCAAGTGAAGTAATAAGTTCTCTAAGTTCCTTATTACTCATATTTTGCAACTCATTTTCCTTAGCTTTTGTACCACCTATAGGTGGTATAAGGGTAGTTGTATCATCTTTAGGATTAATCCATTCATCTTCTACTTCTTCTACAGGAGCAGTCCCTTTTAAACCCTGTAATTCATCTATATCTTCTACCTCTTCCTCAGCGACAGGTATATCAAGGTTTGTTTCTTCCTTGATAGGCACTGGTATGCTAGAAGGAGCTGGCTTTTGCACCTTTTCCTCCGTACCCTTGCCTCTCAGTTTAATGACTGTCCCAAACAGTGATTCATCTACTCTAGGAATCACATGAGTTGCTCTTACCGTTCCTACTTTAGCTGCTGCCATACCGCCAGCATCTACTGCTGCTTTTACAGCGCCTACATCACCTAAAATTTGTGCAGTCATAATGCCGCCATCGACTTTTACAATGCCACCTAACTGTACATTGGCTGCCTTAAGCGCTGCATCTGCGGCTTCTATAACGGTAGGATACCCGATCACTTCAATAAGCCCTAATGCATTTGTTATCATAAGCTATTAGTATTCCTGTGGGTTATCTGCAACAGCTCTTACAGCTTCAGCAAAGGCAGAACATGCGGCATTACATGCAGATTGTGAACCTGTTAAAAGACCGCCACCAAAGTTAGTTTCAGAAGGAGGTCCAAAGAATTCTACAAGTTTAACATCAGCAGCTTTAAGTGCAGCGTCTAATGCATACATAGCTTCAAGAGGTGGTGCAATAAGATAAGCCAGTGGTCTTCCTTCTTCTATTCCTGCTGTTTTAGAAAGATAAGATCCTGTACGAGATACAGTATGTGCATAGTAGACAATAGAGTCATCTTCATTTGCACTTACAAAGTGTGCACCACTTTCCATAAAAGTAAGAGCTGCTTTAAGGCCACTTCTTACTTCTGCTGGACTTGGCCCACCAATAATCCCAATAACTTCACCTGCAAGTTTTGTAGATGCGTTAGCAGCACCTGCATACATAGATCTTGCATAAACAACATCTACATCTGCATCTTTTGTTGCTTCATCAAGTGCAGTATAGGTCACATCATCCATATCTGCAGTAATAATACCTAAACTTTTATGGCGAGGTCCTAACTCTAATTTTTGTGCAAGATCAGGGCTTACATTAGAAATAACACGTACGCCAAGAACATTGGGACGAAGTTTATCATTTTTCACGTCCTTTGCCTCCTTTTATTTTAGATCAATACCTGATGCTTTCTTATCAAGCATTTTTTTAATAAGCTCTGCAGTATGAGCACCTGCTTCTACAGGTGTTGTTCCACCTTTATGAATATTGGAAATAACAGTACGTTTTGCTTCTTCAAGACCATGTTTTGGTTTATAAGCAATATAAGCTGACATAGACTCAGCAGTTACAAGACCTGGTCTTTCACCAACGAGCATACAGATTACATCTGCATCTGTTACTTCACCTACTGCATCCATTGCACCAACACGTGCATATTTAATGAAAAGAATTGGTGGTACTGTAATGCCATAAGCACTTAAACCTTGTTTAATAGCTGGAATCATATCTTCTACGTTTGCTTCAATAGCAGATGAAGAAAGACCATCCCCTACAATAATGAGCACTTTTGGATTATGACCACATGTTTTTTTGATAATTTCAAGTTCAGGCTGTGCAAATCTTCTACCTAAGTCTGGTCTTGTTAAATATTCATCTTTATCTTTACAAAGTGTTTGAACAAATACAAAATCATTTTTCTTGATAAAGTCTTCTGATACATCGGAGAAAACAGCATCTTGTGCTGCAGCATGGTCAGCTCTTACACGAAGCATAGTAATCGTACGATATCTTGCACCTGCTTTACCAATACCAAGTCTTGCTGGTGTTTTACTCTTCATATCTAGATAAGCTTCTTTATCCTTAGCATTTTTAACAAGGAATTGTTTTTTAAGGTCAATAGCTGTAATATCTTCAATACATCCATTACGGTCTATATCACTACCGCCTGATGCCATATTAGGTTTCATGGTAATCGTTTCAGTAATGGTTGCACCATTTCCTTCTTTTCCTACCATTTGTTCTACAAGTTGCTCTACCATTTTTCTTAAATCTTGTTCGTTCACCTTTACTGCCTCCTCATCCTAGAATAATATTGATGCATCACCAGCACGTGCTGTAAGATGTCCTTTTTCATCTACAAAGCCCATTTTTACAAGCCATTCATGGAAAGGTTTGATAGCAGTTAAGCCAAACATCTCTCTAAGAGCTGCTGTTTCATGGAACCCTGTTGTTTGATAGTTAAGCATAACGTCGTCACCATGAGGAATACCCATAAAGTAGTTACAGCCTGCTGTTGTTAAAAGAACAGATAAGTCTTCAATACTATTTTGGTCTGCTTTCATATGGTTGGTATAACATGCGTCACATCCCATTGAAACACCTGTAAGTTTGCCCATGAAGTGGTCTTCAAGTCCAGCACGACTTACTTGTCTACCATCGTAAAGATATTCAGGTCCAATGAAACCAACTACTGTATTAACAATGAATGGATCAAAGTGTTTTGCAAAACCATAACATCTTGCTTCCATTGTTACTTGGTCAGTATCAAAATGTGCTTCTGAGGAAAGCTCTGATCCCTGTCCTGTTTCGAAGTACATAACGTTTGGCCCTTCTGCTGTACCTTCTTTAAGTGCAAGATCTCTTGCTTCTTGAATGGTTGCTGCATTAAAACCAAAAGCTGCATTTCCTTTTTCTGAACCTGCAATGGATTGGAATATAAGGTCTGCTGGTGCCCCATGACGAATAGCGTCCATTTGAGTGGTAACGTGAGCTAGTACACAAGTCTGAGTTGGAATTTGGAATTTTTGCTTGATGTCTTCAAAACGTTTAAGAACACGTACAACACTTTCTGTAGAGTCATCTACTGGGTTAAGTCCAAGAAGTGCATCCCCTGCACCAAAAGTTAAACCTTCAAGTAAAGATGCCATAATACCATCTGGATCATCTGTTGGATGGTTAGGTTGAAGTCTTGAAGAAAGTGTGCCACGTTCCCCAATTGTTGTATTACAGTGTTTAGTAATACGAATTTTTTGTGCACCGTAAATGAGGTCCATATTAGACATAAGCTTTGCAACAGCAGCAACCATTTCAGATGTAAGTCCTCTAGAAATACGTGTAATATCTGCACCTGTTGTGCCTTCATCTAAAATCCATTCTCTGAATTCTCCAACTGTCCAGTTTTTGATTTCATCATAGATTTTTTCATTGACATCATCTTGGATAATACGTGTTACTTCATCCATTTCATAAGGTACTGCTGGATTGTTACGTAAATCTGAAAGTAAAACATTAGAAAGTACAACTTTTGCTGCAACTCTTTCTTCTGCTGACTCTGGTGCAAGCCCTGCTAATCTGTCTCCTGATTTTTCTTCGTTGGCTTTTGCCATAACTTCTTTAAGTGATTTGAACTCATAAGTATGTCCAAATAATTTTGTTTTTAAGATCATTTGAATCCTCCTTAACAAAATACTAATGTTTTTACTACTACTGGTAATACAGTTCCTTCTGCAATAGGGCTTCCAATATCGATATAATCTCCATTATCTAGCTTGACACTATCTAAACAAATAATATCTTTCTTGTACCCTAATAGATGATACATACTCTGTCCTAATGCCTTAGCCATATCTTTCTCTACAATGACAATAAGGGGAAGCTCTCTTTCAATAAGTTCTTCCATGCCTTCTACTAATCCTTTAGCATATTCTTGAATTTCCTTGAAGCTAGGATTATCCTTACCTTCTATGGCAATGGCTACTCTTTGCAAATCGCCTTCTAGCTTAAACCACTGAAGTTTCTTTTTAACAGCCTGTGTTAAAGCCTGGGCATCTTCGCTCTCCTCATCTTTTGCAAGTTTTAAGATAGGCAGATTCTTAATAGGAAAAGCATCTTTGGTATACGTAATGGTACTGCCACTAATTTCTGTTGTATGAGTGCCTGCACCTACGACTGTAGCGCGAATGGTTTCTTGGCTTCTTACAACTTTCAGTTTCTTACATAAATCAGATTCCTTAATAGCTTGTCCCAAAAGAATACCAATATCCCCAAATTTGAAATAATCGTCTATTTCTCCCTCATAATAAACATAATCTGCCACACCACCAGAGAAGGATATACATTCTATAGGCACATTAAGCTCAATATTTTTATTTGTAATAATGAGCTTTAATAGATCATCCTGTTTTTTAATACCTACACTTTGCTCTAATGCCTGTACCATTTTGTCAATAATAGGCTTTAAATTTTCTCTAGTAGCTTTAGTGCCTATGGCAAGTCCCATATTGTTTTCACGAATAAGGGTCTCAAGTTTAGGGGCAATATAGGTAATCTGATGAGTTGTACTATCTACCTTAATGAGACGCCCACCTACATCTAGACACCCTGTTTCCCTTACTTCCCCCCTTAAAAAAACGGCTAAATTACTTGTACCACCTCCAATATCCATATTCACAACACTTGTGTTATGATCTTTAGAATAAGTATGGGCGCCTGCACCCTTACCAGATATAATACTTTCAAGGTCTGGCCCTGCTGTTGCTACAACAAAGTCACCAGCAAGTCCACTTAAAGTGGTTAATACTTCCTCTGCGTTTTCTTTTCTAGCTGTTTCACCTGTAATAATGACGGCACCTGTGTCAATTTTAGAAGGGTCAATCCCAGCCTTTTTATATTCCTTCTGAATAATATCTCTGACTTTCAGCCCATCAATTTCTCTTAGAGAGATAAGAGGTGTAAAATAAATATCACTTCTGTAAATAATCTCTTTATCTACAATGACAATACGTGGAACAGAATAGCTAGAAGCCATATTTTCTACAATAATCTTAGAAAAAATAAGTTGCGTGGTACTTGTCCCAATATCTATTCCTACACTTAAAAGTTCTTCCCTCATTATCCTCCACCTTTCTTATATTTTCTTACTTACCTTTATTTAGAAAACTATCTAGATACTCAAAAAGCTCTTTGATACCCACATCATCTACTGTATCCACTTTAAAAATCCTTGTAACACCTGCCTCTTTAAGACGTTCTTCCACCTTATCTATATCTGCCGATTCTTGAACCAAATTGATTTTAGTAATAATACCAATAACCTCTTTTGCAAAGCTTCCTGCAAAAGCCGGCGGAATAAAGCTTTCATAAGCAGTAGGATCAGCTACAAGTGCTATAATTTCCGCATCTACAGCTGTCATAATAAGTGCACTGTAATAATGCCTATTTTCTAAATATTCACCAGGTGTATCAATTGCATTATCATAAAGCTCTACTGCCTGTGTCTTTTTATACTTAATTTCCAGTTCATTGAGTTTTTGACATAAGGTTGTCTTGCCACATCCTGTCTTACCTATAAAAATAACTCTGCTCATTTTATTAAGTCCTTGTAATGGTTGTTGGTGTAAATTTTAGATTATGCTCAAGTACATCTAAAATATCGCGTACGGCTGCTTCTACAGAGCTTACATCTCCTGTAATAACTAGTGCCCCACTAAAACGGTCAATAAATCCTAATGTGACATCTGATGCTTTAGTGGCTACATCTGCTGCTATAATAGCCCCTTCACTTGGTGTAATAGTTAAAATACCAATGGCATTAATATTCTCCACTACTAGCCCTAGCTTCTTATAAATATCTTCTGTAGGATTGGCAATGACATGAGCAAGTGTAACTTGTTTACCTGGTACAAACTCTTGTATAATGCGCTGTTTATCTTCAATCTCCATTTTTTAGGCCCTCCTTAGTCAATCTTATGGAGTATTTCTAAAATGTCACCATGTGTTGCTTTTCTAGGATTTGTTATAAGACAAGCATCTTCTAGGGCCCCTTTAATAATGTCTTCTCTTGACTTATTTAAATCCTCTGCTGAGATTTTACATTCACGCAGTGTGGTTGGCATTTTCATTTCTTTTTGTAGCTTTATAATTTCATTAACTAGATTACGTACTGATGAACGAGTATTAGCCCCTTCAAGTCCAATGAGCTTTGCTAAATAAGCATATTTTTTTGCTGCTTTTGTATAATGAGATGGGTTATACCCCTCTATATCTGCATTAAATTCAATAACATAAGGTAAAAGTAAGGCATTGGTTCTTCCATGTGGTACATGTAATTTACCACCAATATTATGCGCAATGGCATGGTTGATCCCTAAAGAAGCTAGATTGAAAGCAAGACCTGCTAGGCAAGAGGCATTATGCATTTTTTCTTTGGCTTCTATATCATCAGAACTTTCATAAGAACGTTTAAGGTATTCAAATACAAGTTCTACAGACTTTTCAGCCAGTGCATCAGAAAAATCTGTAGCTTTTGTTGACACATAGGCTTCTAAGGCATGGGTAAGTACGTCCATTCCTGTATCTGCTACAATACTACTCGGTACACTTTTAACTAGCTCAGGCTCTAAGATTGCTACATCAGGCAATAAGCTATTAGAAACAAGAGGGTATTTAATACCTTTTTCTTTATCTGTAATAACAGCAAAAGAAGTTACCTCTGAACCTGTACCACTTGTAGTTGGGATAGCAATAAACTTCATAGCCTCTAAACGACCAATTTTTCTTGAGAAATCCATAATGGCCTTAGCTGCATCGATGGCAGAACCTCCACCTAGAGCAATTATACAGTTAGGCTTAAATTCTGTAACAGCTTCAACACCTTTTACAACCAATTCCATAGGAGGGTCTGGTACAATATCACTGAAGACCTCATATTGATTAGAATCGAGATATGCTGTGATTTTGTTAATCATCCCTGATTTCACCATAAAAGGGTCTGTTACAATAAATACTTTTTCGTCTTGGAAATTCTTAATATAATCTAAAGCATCTTGACCAAATACAACTTTGGTCGTTATTTCGAAAGTATCCACTTGCATCATCCTATCCGTGAAATTTAAATATCTACTGCATTATGCTACGAAATTATTAGTATTTTTATACATGACATATAGAATTCTAAATTTTTAGTCATACTTATACAAAAAAAAATAGACTTAGCTTGACTTTGGCTAAATCTATTTTTTAATTTGACTTAATATAAATCTTCTTCATCTATCTCATCTGTATAAAGATCATTTAAGGTAACACCTAAATCTTTACACATTTCTAGATGATTATTATATTTTGTATTTGCTAATTCTTCATAGTAACGGTGCATTTTTGCCATAACTCTCACCTCCTAGGGTTAGTATGGCATTTTTTATAAAAATATACCCTTTTATTGGATTATTTTTAAAGTCCTTGCGGAAAGTGTAGTATATTTTCTGGGTCATATTGTGCTTTAATGTTTTCAAGAGGTTCTTTATAGTCACCATAATAAGCCTTTTTGTAATCCGTAAGCTCTGCTAATGGAAAATTAATAAATGAACCTTCTGTTAGTGCCTCAATAATAGGAAAATGTTCAAGGAGCCATGCGCAGTTCTCAGCTTTAGCTAGGTCATCCTCCCATACTGACTGAAACCCTAGTATAAACCTAGCATCTCTATAGAATACAGCCGATTCTCTTTTAGATGTAGCCTGTACCTGTCCACCTAATCCATAGAAGGTGATCGCTGTATAATCAGATGCTTCCGGCTTACTATCTACAATTTCTAAAAGAGATTGAATCTGCTCTTCATTATAAGTCTTATAAACAAATCTTCCTGTAGACTTATATTTCTCATAATCAGGGTGACTATCCTGAATGATACGATTGATTTCTAAAATAGAGCATTCATTAAGTTTTAATAGCATTTCTTTTGCTGGCATAATAAGAGGCTTAATGGTTTCAAAAGCTTCATGCTGACTTCCATAACATACACCTGTTATGGCAATACCTATCCCTTTTTCCTTAGAGTTGTAAAGCGCCATTTTCATATTCGTATGATGTGGTAAAGTTTCAAATAAAGTCTGCCATGTCTTAACAAGTTCTAGACGTGCCTCAGTATCCATATGCTTATATTCTAGCTGAATAAGTGTAGCTGTAGGATTCTTCTTAGGTAATTTAAAAGTCATGCTAACGACTATACCAAAGTTACCACCACCAGCACCTTTTAAAGCCCAGAACAGTTCTGGATGCGTCATAGCATTAGCTTTAATGCAGTTCCCATTTACATCAATCATTTCTACTTCAATTAAACTGTCACAACTTAATCCAAGCATTCTAGCTGAGTAGCCCCAACCCCCACCAAGAACAAGTCCTGCTACACCTACAGTAGGACAACCGCCACCTGGAAAAGGATAACCTAGCTGACATACCGTCTCATAGAGGGCTCTATTGCGTACACCACCTTCAACGGTTACCAGTTCATTTACTTCATCTACCTGTATACCATTCATTTGGCTTACATCAATAACAACTACATCATTGCCAGTAGAATATCCTTCATAATGATGTCTACCTGAGCGGATACGAATAGGATAACCGTGTTCTTTAGCCCATAGGAGCGCTCTACTTACTTCTTCTTTATTTTTGCAGTATATAATTTGTAAGGGATACATCTGAATAGCCCTATTCCATGCCATTCTACTCTCTTCATAGAGATGATCTTCTTTGGTAACAATCATCTTCTTCACTTCCTTTCTCCTTCACTTAGCCTTTTAATTAAGAAAAGGACTCCCTTTAAAGGAGCCCTTTTTGCATCATTCTTGTCTCACGATTACTTTTCTCCAGCATCTTGTCACACATAAGCCACACTTAATGCAACGCTCCTGCTGAATGACATAAGGCTTCCCACGACTAATACAATGTTTAGGGCAAACCACTTTACATGCTCCGCATCCATTGCATGCCTCAGAAATAATGTATCTCTTTTTATTCTGCATCAAAGTCTACATGAATGATGCCATCTGGTGTATTAATATTCACGTAAGACAAGTTAAATGCCTCATCCATTACGTCAATTTTGTATTCAAAGAATACGTTATCTTCTTTTTTAGACATGAAAATGTAGCTACCATTTTCTTTACCGTCAATTTCATCACAGATTTCATCGTAAACTTCCATACCGCTTACAGCACCTAAATAACCTGCACTTCTAATTTTATCTTCAATTAAGTTATATAATTCTTCCATTATTTCTCCTCTTTCGTTATACATCTTCTACGACGAGCATATTATAAGCCACTTTTTAGACGCCATTTTTCTCGTCCAAATCTTATTATAAAACATGTCAGTCTAAAAATCCAATCCATAATCATAGCAATCCATACTCCTATAGCACCAAGTGCCATTCCTTTTCCTAAAATGACACTAAATAAAATTCTAAAGGTCCACATAGAAAAAATGGAAACCACCATAGTAAACTTCACATCATTGGCTGCGCGTAGTGCATTAGGAAGTGTAAAGGCTGCTGGCCACATCAGCATAGCACATCCATCATGAATGAGGACTAAAGTAGTTGCAAGCTTTAGTGTTTCTGGTGAAAGCTTATAAATAGATAGTATAAAAGGTAAGCCTATCAAGATGCTGGCATTGACTATAATGGTAAACACATACGTCATCTTAAGTAGTTTTTTTGTATAATACTTAACAGCTTTATAGTCTCCAGCCCCCACGCACTGTCCTACAACCGTAATCATAGCAAGACTCATAGCCTGCCCTGGTATACATCCTAATGCATCTAGGTTATTTGCTACAGCATTGGCTGCAATCTGTACTGTACCAAATCCTGAAATAATACTTACTACAAGCACACGTCCTAACTGGAACATACTATTTTCTAGAGCATTTGGTATACCAATACCCAAAATCCTTTTCAGTCTCCAACCTTCAGGTCGTATTTTCCATAAGGATTCTATGTAAAGGAGTTCATTTGGTTTATTAAGTAGTATAAGCATAATACATGCGGCAAGCATACGTGAAAATAAAGAAGATAAAGCAACACCTGCTACACCCATTTTAAAACCAAAGACAAGTACAGCATTACCTATAATATTTAATATATTCATGAAAATAGAAATTTTCATAGATATATTCGAATTTCCTATAGCTCTAAACAGTGCTGCCGCTCCGTTATAGAGGGCTAAAAATGGGTAAGACAAAGCAGAAATGGTCATATAAGTTAAAGCATTTTTCATCACCTCCGCTTCAATCTTGCCAAACACCAGTTGTAATAAAGGCTCTTTGAATATTAAAACAAAAATAGCAATTGTTATGGAGATAGTACTCACAATAAAAAGTAACTGTTTAGCATACTCACCCGCTTCCTCTTTTTGTTTACGCCCAATACACTGTGCACATACGACTGCCCCTCCTGTCGCAAGTGCTGCAAAAATATTAATAATAAGCACATTCATCATATCTACAAGTGATACGCCTGAAACAGCTGCTTCCCCTGCTGTTGCAACCATCATCACATCTGCCATACCAACTGTAACAGCTAAAAGCTGCTCAATAATAAGTGGAATAATGAGCTTGTATAAATCCCTATTTGTAAACATTCTATTTTCTCTCTTTCAATTTGTGTTTAAATAATTAAACTCACCCCAGATATAAGCAAAAGCACATAGGAAAGCCTCATAAAAGCCTGTTGACTCATCTTCTTTGCCATTTGCCCTCCTATAATGACCCCAATAATCAGTGCAGGTATACCCATTAAAACTAAGTTCACCATAGGCACTGTAATGATTCCCAAAAATAGTTGCTTAATTAAAATATACATATTGAGTATAATCCATACAGGTGATAAAGTTGCTCTAAAGCTTTCCTTATCCTTAATTTTCTTCACTGCATAAATAATGAGAAGTGGCCCACCTGAAATAAACATGCCATGAATAACCCCTGCTGATAGAATAATGCCAATTAAAATACCTTCATTCAGATCAAACTCTTTCTTAACAAACATACCCTTAAGTGCAATAAAGATGATAAAGGTGGCATAAATAGTAAGCAAAATATCTACTGGAAATAAGGTATATACATACTCTCCAATAAAGACACCTACGAGCATAATCCCTGTCATCTTAAAAAATTCTTTCCATACAATATGTTTATACGATCTTACAACAATAAGAGCACAAGCAATAATGGTCAAAATGTTTAGTACAGGTTTAGCAATGCCTATACCTAAAAGCAATATACAAAAAGGCATGGCAAGTACTGTACCTGCAAATCCAGTAATCCCCTGAATCATATTGGCTAAAAGTATAATAATAAAATATAAAACAATTGTCATATATAAATCATCCTTTAGAAGCATTTTTTCTTATTATGTCCTCAGGAAGATTTTTTATAAAAAAAACTTTTTTATCTCTTCTACTCTTGTGCTAAACATTCACCCTCTAGCGTGTAAACACTTAGTTTCCCCTCATTATAAAGAGCATAAGTAGCTGGTCTATTTTCTTTTGGAAGACTAATAGATCCTGGATTGCAAATACGAATTCCTTCCTTTTCACTTAGCTCCCAAAGGTGTGTATGTCCATAAAGAAATACATCCCCTGCTTTAAGCATAGGAAGCTTCTCTGGGTTATAGTGATGCCCATGTGTGGCAAAAAGTGTTCTCTCTCCTTCTATAATACGTGTATAAGTCTCCATACATGCAAACTCTAGAACCATCTGGTCTACCTCTGCTTCACAGTTTCCTCTTACGCAAATAATACGGTCTTTATACTGATTTAGCAGCGTTACAACCTCTTTAGGTCCATGTCCCTCTGGCAAATCATTGCGTGGGCCATGATAAAGCACATCTCCTAAAATAATCATTTTATCGCATTGTTCTTTTTCAAAAATCTCTAAAACTTTTTTTGTACGACTTGCTGAGCCATGTATATCAGAAAAAATAATGTATTTCATTTTTCTTCTCCTTTTCTTTTATATTAGTTTATCTTTTTCTATTAAAGCACAAAAACCGGTAGAAGACTATCCTTTCATAAAGGATTCTTTACCGGTTTTTAATCTTTTATTTCTTAGAATTCTACTTTATTTCCATAATAAGTACATGTTAAAAGTTTCTCCATCTCACTAGGTGTAATGGGTCTAGGATTAGAGCCTGTGCAAGCATCGCCTACAGCCAGTTTAGCAATTTCACTGACTTTAGCCTTAAATTCCTCTTCATTAATTCCAAACTCTTTTAATGTTTTTGGAATACCTAATTTCATATTATAGTCATCGATTTTCTCACAAAGTTTTTGCACAAGTTCTTTATCACTTTCTCCTTCAAGACCAACAGATCTTGCAATATCAGCATAGCGTTTCTCAGCACATTGAGCATTAAACTGAATAACATAAGGCAAATAAATAGCATTAGCACAGCCATGTGGAATATGTCCTGTTGAAAAGGCCGCTCCTGTTTTATGTGCCATAGAATGTACAATGCCTAAAAGAGCATTTGAAAAAGCCATACCTGCAAGACATTGTCCATAATGCATCTGCTCTCTTGCTTCCTTATCCCCTTCATAAGAAGCTGGTAAATAGTCAAATACCATATGAATAGCCTTTAAGGCAAGTGGATCTGTAAAAGGTGAGTTTAAAGTAGAAACATAAGCTTCTATAGCATGGGTTAAAGCATCCATTCCTGTATGTGCTGTAAGTTTTGGTGGCATAGTTTCTGCAAGAAGAGGATCTACTACTGCTATATCTGGTGTAATATTAAAATCTGCTAATGGATACTTAATACCTTTGGCATAGTCTGTAATAACAGAGAAAGCTGTAACTTCCGTTGCTGTACCTGATGTAGAAGGGATAGCCAAAAATCTAGCTTTTGTTCTAAGCTCTGGGAAATTAAAAGGTGTAATCAGGTCTTCAAAAGTTGTATCTGGATATTCATAAAAGGCCCACATAGCTTTAGCAGCATCAATAGGTGAACCTCCTCCCATAGCAATAATCCAGTCTGGCTCAAATTCTCTCATAAACTGAGCGCCTGCCATAACTGTTTCCACAGATGGGTCTGGTTCTACATTTTCAAAAAGCTGTACTTCTATATTTGCCTCTTTTAAATAACTAACAACTTGGTCTACAAAACCAAAACGTTTCATAGAACCTCCACCTAAAACGAGTACAGCACGTTTGCCTTTAAGTGTTTTAAGTGTCTCTAAACAACCTTTTCCATAATAAATATCTCTTGGTAATGTAAATCGTGACATATGCCTTGCCCCCTTATGCTATTTGCAATTCAAATTTATCTTCTATGTTATAATTTTAACATTTGTTTATATTTTATAGGTAATATAAAAAAAGCATACCTATATATACTTATAGATATGCTTCATTTCTTGCTGTACTTTTATCAGCTCTTTTATGAATCTTTCTTCTATTGTTGTAAGGCTATGATGCTTAGGATAAATGAGTACATCTTTATTTTTTTGAACCAAATCCTCACATCTACGTTGTACAAGTTGATAATGTTCTAACAAATTTTCTGGTACAGGGGAGACATGCATATAAGTTGTAGGCACCTGCCTTAGTAGGTCAAACTGACTCCCTCTTTCGTATACTAGAATATGTTTTTTAACAAAGTCTTTTTCCTTTTTTTTCTTAAGCTCTTCTGATACATTAGGCACCATAAGATCTCCATGTATCAGTTCAATGTAAGGTATAAGGTCTTCTCGCACAATATACTCTTTCCTTGCTAAAGGATGTTTTTTAGACATAAGTAGTACATACTCAAACTCCCATATTTCCTGCATTTCAAATGTCTTATCCTCAATAAGGTGCATAAAATACTTCTCATACTCTAAAGGATATCTCATAATGCCAAGCTGGTAATGACATTCTAAGATATTACGCACTGCTTCTATAGAATTCGTCTCTTTAAAGTTAATTTCTACCCCTTCACCCTTTTCCAGACTATTAACAAAACGTGTAAAAGCATAGGTAATATAACTTGCTCTTGGTACAGAAATATTAAAATATAATTTAGGTTTTGTAACAGGTCTATACTGCGCTTCCATCCGGTCTATCTGCTCCATAATATGGTGCGCCTGACTAAGAAATGACTTACCTTCCCGGGTAACAAGAACCCCTTTAGAAGTCCTCTCAAAAAGTGTAATACCTATACTTTCCTCTAATTCTTTAATGGCTTTACTTAGATTAGGCTGCCCCATAAAAAGATGCTGAGCAGCCTTGGTAATAGAACCTGTTTTTTCTACTTCTAATGCATATTTTAAATAAGTGAGATTCAATGAATCACCCTCTTCTTATTCAAGACTTAAACACTTACCACCATTTATTCTAGATTCTTCAGCTAATAGTGCGACAACATGGCTTTCAATAGAACGCTCAATGGTTGTGCCCATACTTGCTTTAGCTTCTGGATTTTGCATTAATTCTATAAATCGGTCCATCATGCGGTAATCTCCACCGCCATGTCCTGCTAAGCTTTCACCTAGTTTTGTAATATCAATTTCTACTTTTTCACCACCAAATGGTTCATATACCACTAAGTTTTTATCCATATGCCCTTCTATACAACCATGTGTACCCATGATTTTAAGATAACGGTAGCATCTACCTGTAAAAGCACTCATAGTAAAGTTAATGGTTACACCATCTTCAAGTTCTAAGTTAACAACCTGATGGTCTACCACATCATTGTCACAATGGTAAACACATCTACCATATGGACCTTCTTTTAATGCCTCTGTTACATTTTCAAGCGTTGGGGCAAGAGCTACAATATTAACTGGCCATCCTGTATTGCCATGTTTAATACCCATTTTAGGATCATCTATGTAACATTTCACTGCATCATATGGACATTCATCTTGGCATTTGCAGCCATCCATACATCTCATAGCTGCTCCCTCTGGTGCTTTTTCTGCCTTGAATAAGTAAGTACTACCAAATGAACTTACCTTTTTGCAGCGTTTGTCTGCAAGCCATAATAGAATATCCATGTCGTGGCAGCATTTTGCAAGAATCATAGGGCTTGTTTCATCACTTCTTCTCCAATTTCCTCTTACAAAACTGTGCGCCTGATGCCAATATGCCACATTCTCAATAGCTTGAATACTTACAACTTCCCCAATTTTACCTTCTGTAATCATAGCTTTAATGGTTTCATAGAAAGGTGTGTAACGTAAAACATGGCATACAATAACATGTTTATTATATTTTTTAGCTGCTGCCAGTAACTGTTTACATTCTTCAAGTTCTGGTGAGATTGGCTTTTCAAGAAGTAAATGGTAGCCTCTTTCAAGGGCTACAAGTGCTTCCTCAACATGGTCTCTATCTTGTGTACAAATAAGAGCTGTATCAGCTAGCTTTTCTTCTTTAAGTAAATCATCTGCACTCTCAAAACACATTTCTCTTGGAATATTAAAAGCTTTAGATACTATATCTACTTTATCTGGTTCAATATCTGCAATGGCTACTATTTTCATTTTATCTGGATTCTGTCTAATATACTCTGCATAGGTATCTTTACCACGCCCCCCAAGTCCAATAATAACTGTTGTAATTTGTTTGCTCATCTTTTGTTCACCTCATATAATTTATATTTTTATTTGGATGTACGTAATATATGGCATACATACATAACTACTTCTCTTACCTTAGCCAATTCACTTTCTTTATTTTGCATACGCCATACATTTTGGAACTCATAAATCCATTCCTCAAAGGTTTCTGCTAATCTCCAAGGTGTATAACCTTCCTCAGCTACTTTAAGCATTTCTTCACCTTTTATTAAATAGAGATAGAATAAGTCAATAAGCTGGATACCTTTTGCAGCTACTATAAATCCTTTCATGTCTATAGGGTACCGTTTAAGTTCCCCACTTAAATCTACTAATGCCTCTCCTACTTGGGTAGCCACTTGATACCCCCTTAAAATCTTATCTATATCTAGCCAGTCTGGATGTTCCCCCTTTTCCTTCCAGCGTACGAGCTCACACCAACCTACATTTTGACTTGCTGATAATTTATGAAGTAAGCCTACTACCTGCTTACTATGGTCTCCAAATTCTAGAAGTGAAATAGCCTCATACATAGTTTCAAAATCCTTTTCCCCATTAGGATTCCAAGATAAACCGGCGCCATAAGCCATACCTGGTATAGAGTTACCTAGGAAATTTACATGTCCAAAGTCACCCCAATCTGTATTAAGTACACCAATAGCACCATTTTCTACACCATAAGCTACCATTCTTCTTATATTCTCGAAGGCATTACCTATAAGATTCATCATCATGCTCCAGCCACCTACACCTGGGCATACATATTGACTTCTGCCTGCCTCTGCTATGGTTCTAACTCCTTTTCCATCAGCACTACTTAGATAATCCCATGTCAAACCTATAACATCCTCTGGTATTTCACTAAGTAATTCTGGATGATGTAAAATAACATCACTCCAAAACATAACTTTTTTGCCATGCCCTTTTACAAAGTCTACAATTTGGTTTAAAAACTGTGTATAAAGCTTACCTACACCTACTTCATCTGCATAGGCTTTGCTCTTTCCTTTACCTAGTTCAAAGGTTTCATCACAGCAAATATTAAAAGTATCTGAACTAAATAGTGGGATGTACTGCTCTAACATATTTTTAACCAGCTCTATACTTCTTACATCTGTTGCATTTAAGGTATGATTACGCCCTGTAAAAAGATAAGGTTCTTCTCTTACATGTTCAAGCTCACATAGCTCGGTAAAAGAGTGGGTACGTAATACTTCATATAAATGACCAAAAGTAGATAAAGAAGGGATAAGCTCTATATGTCTTTCCTTACAATAAGCATCTAATATAAGAATTTCTTCTGCAGTCAATGGGTCTTTATCTACCCATACTTCACTCATACCTTTAAAAGCAAAAGTATGCTCTATATAGAGCTGAAACTGATTGATTTTGTAGTAAGCTAAACGGTCTACTAATTGCTTAAGTGTCTCTAAAGTGGGCACCTTACCTCGGGTTACATCATGATAAAAACCTCTATGCTTGAAATAAGGCTTATCTTCAATCATCATATAATTTAAAGACGTTCTTTGCTGTCTTATAATTTGTCTTAAGGTTTGTAGCCCATAAAAAAGTCCTGTTGAACTTCCACCTATAATATGTACACCTTTTTCATTAATATAGAGCCTATAGGCTTCCTTTTCGCCTTCTACCTTGCTTAGCCTAATAACTGACAACTTTTCAAAAGGTTTAAACCCTTTATTAATTTTCAAGTCAAGTCCTAACTCTATACGCATTTCTTCTTTTAAAAGTTGTACTGCCTTTAAATCTTCTACATTACAAGATGCTTCTAATAAAAGTAAAGTGTCTGGACGCAACTTAAAAATTCCTTCTTGCAAGATGACTTTATTAGGTGTCGGTATAAGATACATAATCTTCTCCTTTTTAATATGAGATATATATTTTATAACATTTTATAATATATTTAGATTTTTTTCAAACCTTAGTTAAGCACACCTTTTTTATTTATATCAACCTTTTTCCTAAAGTCCTCTATAAAAATAAGGTTTAGGATATATATCCTAAACCTTATTTTTCTTTACTATTTTTTTCTACTTTGTTGCCATGCTTCTACATAGCTATTAAATAAACGGTTAATAATAGAACCAATTTGAACATAGGCTTCATCTGT
Organism: Candidatus Niameybacter stercoravium; assembly: GCA_018883975.1. Lineage (GTDB taxonomy): Bacteria > Bacillota > Clostridia > Lachnospirales > Cellulosilyticaceae > Zhenhengia > Zhenhengia stercoravium. The sequence goes on along the minus strand of JAHLFD010000247.1, from coordinate 1,956 downwards.
CAAGTTAGCAAGTGATACACGAATAGACCAATCTGGACCTTTAAAGCCATTTCCGTTAAGAAGTACAATGGCATAATCTTTTGCAAGTCTAAAGAGCATATCTTCTGGCTCATAATTTGCTTTAAGGTATTCTACAAACTCATCACCATATTGAAGTTTCGCCCATACTAAAAGATCAATTTCTCTATAATAAGCTGAAGTATGTGGTTGCATATAAAGTGGTAAGCCCATATGCTTGTAAAGTAATTCAAGACGTCTACGACAAATTTCCTTTGTCTGATTTTTATAGGTATCCGCTTCATCTACTAGGGCAAAGATAGAGCAAATCGCCATTTGAACTTGCTGTGGTGTAGAAAGCCCTGCTGTATGATTAAGCGCCACTTGTCTACTATCTGCTACAATACGATCAATAAATTTAAGCTTATTAGGTTCATTAGTTAAATCCTCATAACGGCTAAGTAAATCCTCATGATCTTCTTTCGGAATTTCTTTTAAGAGCTTTTCAAAGACATTATTTTCTGCTACTGCAATAATACCAAGTCTCCAGCCCGTTACACCAAAATATTTAGAATAAGAGTAAACACCAATTGTGTTGTAAGGAATTTCTGTCATAAGTGATTTAAAATCATCTACGAAAGTACCATATACATCATCTGTAATAATCATTAAATCTGGATTTTTTTCCTTAATAACCTTCTTTAAATAATTAATGGTTTCCTGATCCATAGCTACAGATGGCGGATTACTTGGATTAACAATAAATAGCGCTTTAATATCTGGGTCAGCTATTTTATCTATTTCTTCTTTTATATACTGCCATGTATGTCTACCTTCTTCATTCATAGCATTGGCATAAATATTAGTTACTTTAAAGTGGTAACGACTTAAATGTGGGATTTCTAAATAAGGTGTAAAAATGGGTACCATAAGCGCAATATGATCACCTTTATTCAATAAATGGTTGGCTGATAATGTATCAAAAATATAACACATTGCTGCTGTCCCACCTTCTACAGCAAAGAGATCATGAAGCTTACTTTCAGGCAGCTTACCACTCATTTCTTTTATAATGTAATCATAAACAACTTCTTCAATAAGGCGAAGCATACGGTCTGGAATAGGATAGTGATCTCCAATAATCCCATCTACTAGCTCATAAATCCATTTATCTTCGTCAAAGCCATGCTTTTCTACCCCATAGGCTACTACTTTTTCTAAAAGCTGCATGCCTGGTGCATCTTGATGCTTTTTAGCATATTCTCTAAAATGCTCTGCAATACCTTCTTCATAAGGCATACCCGCAAGGTCCCCCTCTTGCATAATACGCTGTGTTTCTTCTACAGCAAATTGACCTAAAGTAAAGAAGGCTTGTCTAGGTGTTGCAGCAGTCCAGTCAGGATTACCACGCCCTGCATTAAGAAAACTATATACGCCTTTCTTTTCAGTTTTCTTAGCCATGCTAATGAGTTCATTTTTAAGTTCAAAGGGACTTAGATTTCTATATTTTTGAATCTCTTGCTTAATCTCATCTGTATTTTCAAGTATCATTTTTGCACCTCGCAAAGTCTATATTAAGAAAAGAAGATATAAGCCCTGTAATACAAGCAGTTCATTAATGTTTTATGATTTGCTTGACATATAAGATTTATACCCTAAAAACGCAAAAACTTAGATAATGCTTTAAGCATCATCTAAGTTTTTCAATAATTTCTTTCATTGTTTCTTTTGTTAACATACCGCTTGCATAGCCTTCTACTGTCCCATCTTTATTAATTAAAAAAGTAGTAGGAAATGCATTAATATAATATTTATAGGCAAGCTCCATGCTTTCATCAAATAAAGTTGGGAAAGTATATCCTTCTTTTTTAATAAACTCTATAATCTCTTCTTTAGACTTTTCCTTATCCATATTAGGGAAGGTCATACCTAAAATTACCACATCATCTTTATTCATAC
>JAHLFD010000246.1:0-5708 GCA_018883975.1 Candidatus Niameybacter stercoravium | reverse complement strand
CCTCCTACCTCAGTTTAGTGCTTTAATGTTTATTCTATCAAAAAAAAACGTGTCTGAAAAGAATCTCTTAGCAAAAAAACACACAAGTCTTAAGAAACTTATGTGTTTTTTGCTTTATATCTTAAATTTTTAAGGTTTCTTCAAATAAGGCCTCATTTTGCGGAATACTTACTGTATTACCAAATACGCAGTATTGGTCTTGCTCAAGTACCTTTTTAATAGGCTCTGCAAAGCTTCTAAGGATTTCATTATCTACACTGAAGATATCATCTCTTATACTTTGAATGTCTTCTTTTGTCGTACCAACTAAAGCATAGACTTGGGCTGTATAACCTTCTGTAGACGCTGTATAAGGGAAGTCCATACTGCTAATTGTACCAATTAAATATTGTAGAAGTTCACGTTCACTTAATTCTAATGATGCAACATACTCTGGAATCTGTCTGTAAATATCTAATGTTTTCTCAACATTAGGATCACGATAAGATACAAAGAACATATTACCGCTCTTTCTGAAGTCTGCAAAGCAACCATAAGCCCCATTTTTCACACGAACTTCATTCCATAAATAATCCATAGAAAGGATAGATTTAAGAAGTACAAGGCCACCATGATAATCAAAGCCTAGCTCTTTAAAGTTATATCCCATGGCTACATAATTCACATTACCAGGATAGATAAGCCCCATTTTCATAGAATGTGATGTGAATGGTATTTTGTACTCTACTATTTCTTCTTCCTCAAGCTTACTTAATGCATCATACGTACAGTCCATACACTCTGTAACACGCTCTTCATCTACTGTAAGTCCTATTGTATAGCGTTTGCGATTCATAAAGAAGTGGTAAGCTTCTTTAAGATTTTCTATAACTTCATCTTGTTTTGCATCCCAGTTCTCATCAATTTCACGAACTATTTGATAGAAGCTTAAACCTTTTGTAGCTTCATCAAAAGCTTCTGCTGGTGAAAAACTAGATAAAAGCATACTATAAGCAATCTTATGCCCTTCACTGCTTAATGACATTTCCATCATAGATTTCATTTCTTTAATAATTTCACGGATACGATTGCGGTCTTCAAATAAAGTTTCATTCATAATGGTATGAACAAGTTTTACTTGGTCTTTTAATTCATCAATAAGTGCTTTTGTCTTCACTACAAACATTTTTTTGTAAGCTGCTGGATTTTTTACGTCATGCATAGACTGAATATGGAATTCAATTCCACCTAAGTGTTGGTCAATGGCCATAGATAAGTCTTCATAATCATAAGAAGCCGTATCTAATTTGCTTAACATCCCTACTAGCATGCCTAAATAAGGAAGACTTTTATCTGGTACACCTTCTAGATTGATAAAGTAGTTAATATACGCAATTTGGTTTGTAAAAATTGGCGTAATAATATAGGATGTATCCTCTTTTTGTCTTATTTCATAACGAGGGAACATAGACTCTTTATCTAGTTCTTCTTTTTTAAGAAGTGGAATACTTAAAAGTGCCTCAGGACTATCTGGTTCTTTTTGCATTTGATTGAAAGCAAGTGTCTTTTCTACACAAGCTTTAATTTGTTCTGGTGTCCAACTTGCTTTAATAGCTTCTAGTTTCTTCTGTACTTTTTCTTGTATAGCTGCATCTAATCCTACTTTAGGATGAATCATCATTTTAACATGATGGCTATTGTTTAAGAGATATTTTTCAATAAGCTCTTCGAAGTAACGTGTATCTTTTTTAGCTTGAAGAGAATCAATAAGATCCTCATATCTTAAATAGATATTAGGGTCTTCATCATAAATCCAGCTCTTCATAGTCCCTATATAATATAGCAAGCCTTTAGAGTAACCTTTAAAGTCACCTTCTCTTAATTCAAATTCTTTCACTTGAAGTGCACCTTGAAGAAGTGATTTTGGTATACCCTCTTTAACTAAAGCACGAAGTGTTGTATCAATGACTTCATAGAAGCGTTCTTTATTTTCTTCACCTACATTTTTAGCCATTACACTAAAGATAGGCTGTTTAAGATGAGTTTGGAAAGCACCAAATACATCTTCTCCTATCCCCGCTTTAATGAGTGCCTTTTTAAGTGGAGATGCCGGCGTTTCTAGTAGTAAGTATTCTAATATAGATAACCCTACCATAAGTTCACGGTCTACTGTCTCCCCTACTACCCAGTTTGCAGATACATAAAGTTGATTTGGTTTATCCTCTGCTACAGAGTAGTAAGTATCTACTACTTTAGGTGTATCAAAAGGCTTCTGCATAGCAACTTTTGAGTCTACCTCTTGGTATTCAAAATGAGATAAGTATTCTTCATCTATAAAGGTTAAGACTTCTTCAATATTCATATCTCCATATAGCCCAATGTAGCTATTAGATGGGTGGTAGTATTTTTTATGGAAGGCTAAAAAGTCTTCATAAGTTAAGTCTACGATAGCCTCCGGTGCACCACCTGATTCATTATGATAAGTGGTATCTGGGAAAAGGGCTTCTTTAATTTTTCTAAACCCTACCTCTTCTGGAGAAGAAAAAGCACCTTTCATTTCATTATAAACAACCCCTTTGTATTCTAGTGGGTCATTTTCATTTTCTAAATGATAACGCCAACCTTCCTGCATAAGGATATAATCGTTCTTATAAATGTTTGGGAAGAATACAGCATCTAAATACACATCCATTAAGTTATGGAAATCTGCATCATTCTGACTTGAAATTGGATAAATAGTTTTATCCGGATAAGTCATAGCATTTAAATAAGTATTTAAAGAACCTTTTGAAAGCTCAATAAAAGGATCTTTAAGTGGAAACTTTCTAGAGCCACAAAGGACAGAGTGTTCGATAATATGAGCTACACCTGTACTATCATGAGGAGGTGTTCTAAAAGCAATCCCAAATGTTTTGTGAGGATCTTCACTTTGCATATAGAGAATCTTTGCTTTTGTACGGTCATGCTCGTAAAGGTGAACATTACTATCTATTTCTTTTATATATTCAGTGTTTAAAAGGGTGTATCCTTTAACCTTCTGTTCCATTACATTCTCCTTATTTTTAAATTTTTATTTATAAACTTCAGTTTATCATTTTTCTATTTTCCTTGCAAGCTGCTCATAAGCTGGCTAACCGTTACAAATTCTACGTTTTTGGCCTGTAACTGGCCAATCATAGACTTCAGTGCTGCTGCAGTATGAGGACCTTTCTCTGGACCTACATGACCAATTACAACGGCATAACCTTTTTCCTTCGCTACTTTATAGGCTTCATTTAAGCGTTCTACTACATAACCTGTACTTGGTGTATTATCTAGAAAAACATCTCTTACCAAATAAGGTGTATGTTTCTCTATAGCAATTTCCTGTGCAACCTTATTATCATAGGTTTTACTATCTACAAAGTAGAAACCTTTTTCATTAGCAAAGTCCATAAGTGTTCCTACTACATTTTTACTTTGCATTGCACGAGACCCCATATGATTGTTCATCCCTACTGCATAAGGGATTTCTGTCATAGATTCTTCTAATACCCCCTTAATCTTTTCACTACTCATTCCTGAAGTAATTCCTTTTGGCCCAAGCCAGTTTGGTTTCCCATTAATAGGTTCAAGTGGTACATGCAAAATAACTTCCTTACCTGCATCATGAAGTTTTTTAGCATCATCCTTTGCAAAAGGCATACCTGGAATCACAGCGCCTGTAAGTGGAATAGGTAATTTTGCAATTTCTTCTGTTCCTGCCATCTGATTACCAAAGTCATCAATAATTATAGCTATATATACTTTTTGATTCTGAACCTCCTGTGCATAGAGTGGGCATACTAACCCCATTAATAAAATAAATGCACTTACTAAACTTTTTATGATACGTGTTGTTCTTTTCATATTGTCGCCTCTTTTTTCACATTATGTTTTAGTATGTGTCTTTAGGCAAAAAAAAACACTTGTTTTAAACAAGTGTTTAATGTGCTAAAAATTTTTCTCTACATTCCCAACTGCAGAAGAAGTATTCTACGCCATCTTTTACAATGCGATAAGCATCTTGCTTAAGAATTTCTTTTCCGCATATAGGGTCTGTTACTAAATCTTTTGCCTTTTCTTCAGTGCCTGCTTCAGATAGGTTTGGCACATTTTCTATAACTTTAATCTCTCCATTCACAATGGAGATGCCTTTGATATTTGGATTATCTTTATGCATCTTCATAATTTTTCTTATCTTAAGCATATAACGTACTAAGTTAAATAAACTGATTAGCATCATAATAAGAAAAACGTCTAATATAAACTCAACCATTTGAAGGATCCTCTCTATTTAGAAATAATGCCATTATACCTAAAGGATATGAATTTAGTTTGAATATGTAAATGCTTCTTCTAAATCTTCAATGATGTCTAGTACATTTTCGATTCCAATACTTAAACGTATCATAGTTGGACTAATACCAGCTGCTTCTAACTCTTTATCACTCATTTGTCTATGTGTAGAGCTTGCAGGGTGAAGTACAGCTGTTCTTGCGTCTGCTACATGGACAACAATGGCTGCAAGTTTTAAGTGGTCCATAAATGCTACAGCATCTTCACGACTTCCTTTAATACTAAAGGAAATAACACCGCTTGCCCCTTTAGGTAAATATTTTTTAGCTTTTTCATGCTGACTATCCCCTTCTAAAAGTGGATAGCTTACACTTTCAACTTTCGGATGATTTTTAAGGAACTGTGCTACCTTTAAGGCATTTTCACTATGTCTTTCCATACGTAAATGTAAGGTTTCAAGACCTAAATGAGTGAGAAATGCATTTTGAGGACTCATACAATTTCCCATATCTCTTATAAATTGTACCCTAGCTTTTGTAATATATGCAGCATTGCCAAAAGCTTTTGTATAAGTTAAGCCATGATAAGAATCATCTGGCTCTGTAAAACCTTTAAATTTGCCATTTGTATAATCGAACTTGCCACCATCTACAATAACACCACCAACACTTGTAGCATGCCCATCCATATATTTTGTAGTAGAATGCGTTACTATGTCTGCTCCATGTTCAAATGGCCTACATAAATATGGTGTTGCAAAAGTATTATCTACTACAAGAGGTATACCATAACTATGTGCAATTTCTGCCCAGTAAGCAATATCTAATACCACTAAAGCTGGATTAGCAATTGTCTCTCCAAAAATAGCTTTTGTATTTGGTTTAATAAGTTTTTCTACCTCTTCTTTTGTGGCATCGGGAGATACAAAACTTACCTCTACCCCTAATTTCTTAAAAGTAATAGCAAATAAGTTATATGTACCACCGTAAATAGTATTAAGGGCAATAAAATGGTCCCCTGCTTCACATAAATTAAGCATTGCTACCATAGATGCTGATTGACCTGATGATGTACATAAGGCTCCTACACCACCTTCTAAGGCTGCAATTTTATTTTCAAGCGCTTCTACTGTGGGATTACTGATTCTAGAATACATATGACCTGGTACTTCAAGGTCAAAAAGCTTTGCAACATGCTCAGTTGAGTCATATTTATAAGTTGTGCTTTGATAGATAGGAAGTACTCTAGGCTCCCCGTTGCCTGGTTTGTACCCTTCTTGTATAAGTTTAGTTTCAATTCTCCAGTTATGTTCCATTTTTATTCCCCTTTTCTTTTGTATCAAACTCTACTTAGATGTATTTTAGGAAAGATTTATCTTCATCTTCTTCAGTATGAGATTCATCTTCTTCATC
>JAHLFD010000245.1:0-51692 GCA_018883975.1 Candidatus Niameybacter stercoravium | reverse complement strand
ATGTAATAGCATCATAGAATCCGCTCCACCAGATACACCCACAATAATGGTATCTCCTTTTTGAATGAGCTTTTGTTCTTCTATGTACTTTTTGACCTTTTCTTTAATACGTGCAATCATAGGGTATCCTTTCACAGTTTAACCATATTTCCTAAGTGTATTACATCATATTTTAAATAAAAAAACAATATAAAAGGGACTGCCTAGCAATCCCTCATCTACTGCGTGTTTAAAGTATTCCATTATCCATAAGAAATATACACTTTACCTTTAATAGCTTTAGTACTCCCGCCAAATACGTGCGACAACAATGGTCATATCATCCCCCGGCATAACGCCAAGTAGGTCCTTACTCTTTTGCATTAAATAGTCCGCCATATACTGTGGCGTTTGTCCTTTACACTCTAGTATGAAATGTTTGAAAGTCTCTTCTTTTCCTACTTCATCGCCCGAAGCTTCTAAAATACCATCTGTAATCATAATGACTATATCTCCATCTTCAAGCTGTACACGTTTAATCTCTAAATCTACATCCTTTACAATACCTATCGGTAAGGTAGACATTCTAATTGGGATAACCTCATTCTTATGTAAGATAAAACTTGTAGCTGCTCCAGCCTTTAAGAACTCAGCCATACCACTCTTACGATCAATAAGGGTTACATCTATAGTAGAAAACACTTCGTTTTTTTCATTGAGAATAAGTGCTGAATTGATCATTTTAACTGCTAAGTCTTTTCTAAATCCTGAATCCATAAAATCTTCTAGCATGCCTATAGTCGCTGCACTTTCCTCATAGGCAACTCTACCACTACCCATGCCATCTGCTAATGCTAATAAGTACTGGTCATCCTCTACTTCCATAAAGGTATAAACATCGCCACTAATTTCCTCTTTAGCAGATACTGCATAGCCTGAGGTAATTCTATAAGTGTTTTTAGTTCTCCACTTATATTCATAATTATTTTTTTGATAGGTACAACTATCTAGTGTTACTCTATAACCTAGTGTATCTTCTATTATCTGCTCCATTAAATCTTTATAGTCTCTTTGCTCTAAAGAAGTATATAGCTCTATGGATTGAATCTTCCCCTTATTTTCTAGAATCATAATATCCGTTAGTTTAATACCTGCTGCAAGTAAGCTCTCCCTAAGGAGTTTTTCTTCTTCTTTATTAAAATAAATCTCTTTTTCTACTTCTTGTACTAAATTTTTAAGTGTTACAGCCACAGCTTTTAACTGCTGAGCTATAAGTGCTCTATTTTCTATAAATCGGTTGTGCCATGCCATCTCCTGCCTAAGTAAATCCATTTTAAAGCTCATTACATAGGCAAAGTTCACAGCATTAGGACAATGGGCCTTAAACAATGCAGGGATTTCTCCCTCTGCAATAAAGCCTTTCTTTTCGAAAATATTCATCATTTCATGAGCATGCTTATAGGTTGTATTTATATCCTGTTCCCAGCAAAAACGTCTCATAGAACAATCTATACACATTTTCTCCCCAGTTTCTTCTATAATACGTTTTACATCTTTCTGTGTAAAATCAGTTTTCTTCAAATCTGTCTTTTGAAAACTATCACCTAACTTCTCAAATCCACCTACAATATGCTTAAGCCTGCTTGTCATAATACGTTGCACACGTTCTAAATGTAGCTGTTCATTCTGTTCTCTACTCTTTTCTCCAAACCAGCCTGCAAGCCCAAAATAATGTTTAGGTAAAATCATACTAATTAATGAAGCTATAAGATAGGCTCCTAATAAACTTAGATCTATCTGCCCCCCATTAAATAACATACACCCTAAAATTTGCCCTACGGCACCTCCTAGTATGACGCCACATCTTCCTAGTGTTAAAAACAACCCTCCCATTAAAGCTGTCATACCATATATAGCTACAAAAACAGGCTCTATGTATCCGATTATTACAAGTAAACTACTCATGACCATACTTATAGTCACCCCTATATTCATGCCACCTAGATAAATGACACCTATAAGTACAATATAGGTAAGAATGTCTCTAAAATAAATTTCTTTGCACAGTGGTACACGTATATAAAAATCTACAAGTCCTGCTATTAATACAGCAAATATTAATATAACACTAATACCTTCTTTATTTGTTAAAGGCGTATCCCTTTGTTCTTTTAGTACTTCTATACCGCAATAAAATATATAAGTAAGAGCTGTTGCTACTACAGCTTCTACCATGCCGATTGCATTTGCATACAGTGTTCTACCTAAAATAGCTGTACATACTAAATTTACTAATAAGGTACTTACAAAGACGCTCACCATTTGATTACGTATATTAAAAGACTTTTGACTTTCTTCTATGAATTTCCTTATAAGCATTATAATAGCAATCATTAAGATATACTTTAGCACTCGAATATTAAAATCTCCCACTGAAAGTATCCCTAGTATAGCTACCAATGGTCCAAAGCATCTCATACTTTTGGTTATATATAAGCTTCCTATATATGCTATACCAGCTGTATAAAAACTTCCCTCAAATCCTACTCGAGCAAACATAAAACTTATAAGGATTAAACAAATTTCATGCCAATTGACTCCTAAAGCGACTTGTTTTTTATCTTTTGTATCTACTCTATTCATCCATTTCCCCTCCTACATAATGTTCATTATAGAAGAGCCTATTTGAAATATTTGTAAATACTTAGCTGAATACTCAAAAAACTTTTAGACAAATTTAGCCTATCCTTTAACTTTTTTAGGGGTTATAGCCCAAAATATTATAATAAACTCTTTGATTAGGCTTAGTAGCAAGAGGAATATTAAAACCTCTTATCCCATTTACCCCCGAATGCTGTGCAATAAGTAAATCTTTTGTCAACGGCGTCTGTCCATCCTCTTTTACAATACCTACTACAAGCATACTATGCGTTGTTTCCTTAAGGTCTCCTAGCTGTACAATATCCCCTAATTTCATAGACTGCATATCTCCAAGCTGAGCCACCAATCCAAAGCCTTCATTATTAAGCATATAAGTCTTCAGCGCATCAGCACTTGTAAAACTAGGGGTACGATACTGATCAGAATACCAATACCATTTATGCGTTACATACTTGCCATCGTGATCAAAAGGTATGCCCCCTGCAAATAGACACTGTGACACAAAATTTGTACAATCCCCACCATATGCCTCATAGTTTTTCCATTCCTTTGTATTCGGCATCAATGCATATTTTCTCGCATATTCTACAGCTTTTTCTCTATTATAAATACCTTTAGGGGTAGACCTTACCTCATGGAATTGGCTAAACTCCCATTTTTTCTTTTTCTGCCTTTTTCCTCGTAGCTCCAGCTCATAGGGTTCTGGCAAATCAAACTCATATTCATAAGTATCTTCTTCTATTCTCCAATCCCTTCCTTCCTTTACTAATACGAATTGATGCTCTAGGTTTTTTAATATGGTCTTAGCAGGGATGCCCTTATACTGCAACTCCATATCTAAACCCACTCTTACATCACACGCTCTATCACTGCCTCCTATGTACTTCCATGCTGGGTGTAGAACAGGCCTTTGAAAAATAAGGTTGACTGATTGCTGTTTATAATGCTCAATTTGTGTTTTTAGTAAAAATTCTTCCTTTATAAAGGTATAATTTCCTTTCAAACTATATGCAAAGTAATCCTTAAACTGATATATCTTATACTTTTGTTCTCCTAGCATTTTATAGTAATTTTGCAGATATCCCATAATAAACTCTTGGACCTTCCTTGGTTCATCTGTCACATTACCACCTCCCTACTCTATCCTATACCTCTCGAATTTCCTTTATGCCTTTCTTTATTTATGGTACAATAGTTTCATAATTACTTATTAAAAGGAGACTATTATGGAAAATAAAGTTATCGCTGTTGTTGATGGCCGTGAAGTAACAGAAAGCCATCTTGTAAGCTTAGTACAAAGTTTAGGTCAAAATGCTGCAAGATTTGCTGGCGAAGGTGGTCGTAAACAACTTGTTGAAGAATTAATCACTCAAGAACTTTTCTATTCAGATGCTATTGCTAATGGTTTAGATAAAGATGCAGAATTCTTAGCTGCTGCTGAAAACATGTACAATACATTATTAAAACAATATGCACTTAGCAAATTACTTGGTACTGTAACAGTATCTGATGAAGAAGCTGAAAGCTATTTCAACGATCACAAGGATACTTTCAAATCAGGTCCAAGTGCACGTGCTAGTCACATTTTAGTAGATTCTAAAGAACAAGCTGAAGCTATTCTTGAAGAAATCAACGGCGGTCTTAGCTTTGAAGAAGCTGCTTCTAAATACTCAAGCTGCCCATCTAGAGAACGTGGCGGAGATTTAGGTGAATTTGGCAAAGGTCAAATGGTTCCTGAATTTGAAAATGCAGTATTTAACATGAAAGCTGGTGAAGTAAGCGCACCTGTTCAAACACAATTTGGTTACCACATTATTAAAGTTGCATCTGTAAACGAAGGTGAAGATGCTAAATTTGAAGATGTAAAAGATAAAGTTAAACAACTTGTTATGTCTATGAAACACAACGAAGTTTACACAGCAAAACAAGCTGAACTTAAAGCAAAATACACTGTAGAAGTAAAATAATTTCTTCTATTTAAAAGAGCGCTAGAAATCCATAAGGACTTCTGGCGCTCTTTTTATTTTTAAGTATACCTTCATTTAGATGTGGAAAACTAAGAAAAACTTTAACCATTATAGGTGATGCTATGAATAAACTTAACGAAATACTACTTGAAGAACTCCCAAACCTAAAAAAACACGGCGAAGCTTTTCTTAATAAGGAACTTTCAAAACTAAATTTTAAACGTTACTCTGGAGCTTTTGGTGTATACGCTACGCGTAGCCAGGAAAGTTTTATTCTCCGTTTTCGTCTCCCCGGAGGTGTTATCTCTAAAGAAGAACTCCAGTTCATTTATGATATGGCTCTTAAATATGACTTAGGCGGTATCCATCTTACAACAAGGCAATGTATTCAGTTACACAATCTTTCCCTAGATGCTATCCTAGACATTATAGAACAAGGCATTTTAAAAGGTCTCTATACGAGAGGAAGTGGTGGAAATTATCCTAGAAATGTATCTATGTCTCCACTCACTGGTGTAACTCCTGGAGAAGCTTTTGATGTGCTTCCTTTTGCTACAGCAGCTAATGTTTATCTTCTGAAATCCATTTATGCTTATCATTTACCTAGAAAATTCAAAGTAGCCTTTTCTAATACCCCTACTGCAGATGCTCATTCTACAGTACAGGATTTAGGCTTTATTGCTATGTCCTATGATCATAAACCCTTCTTTAAAGTCTATGCAGGCGGTGGCTTAGGCAAGGCCCCTGAACCCTCTCTTGTTATCCCTATTTCACTTCCTCCCTCAGATGCACTCTATGCTATAGAAGCTATGCTAAATTTATTTATAAAGGAAGGAAATTATGAGGATCATAATAAAGCACGTGTCAGATACATTGTCAACAAACTAGGTAAAGCCCAATTTATTGCTAGGTTTTTAGATGAACTTGAAATAGCTAAACAAAGCAAAGAGCTTTCCCTTCCTTTTACACCTAACTCTGAGGTCTATGAAGACTGGTCTACTACGCTCATACATCCTCGTATTTTTAAGCAAAAGCAGATAAATCTATATAGTATGTACTTTCAACCTCTAGGCGGTCAGCTTACATTGAAACTTCTTAAACAACTCCTTCAATACTTAGACTACCTGCCTAAAGTACGCTTAAGGCTTGCTATGACTGAAGGTTTTTATATGATTAATCTAGATGAGGCAACAGCTCTTAAACTACTTGAGCTTACAGACGGCCTAGGTGGTGAAACTAAACTTGCTCAAAGTGTAAGCTGTATTGGTGTTCCCACTTGCCAAATGGGTATACTAAATAGCCAAGAACTTCTAGATAACATTATCTCCTACTTCAATCATAAAAAGTATAAAAAAGATATATTACCCCGCATATATATTTCTGGGTGTTCTAACTCCTGTGGTGTACACCAAATAGGTAGCATCGGCTTTGCAGGCAAGAAAAAACGTATTGAAAATGTTATCACCGACTGTTATACCCTGTATATAGGTGGTTCTTTCCATGCCGACCATGTAAGGCTTGGTATACCTTTAGGAGATATACCTTCACCACTTATCCCAGAATTTCTTTATAAGCTAGCTCAGCAACTAGAATCACTTAATATAACTTTTGATACTTGGTTCGAGACTGACCAAGGCTCTCTTACAGCTTTTATACAGCCTTATCTGGTATAAAGTTTAAAATAGGGATTATCCTATCTGGATAATCCCTATCTACTTATATTTAAAATATAAAACATAAATTTTTTAAATTAATATAATATTACAAACTTCTCTTTTAAATCTACTAATGCTACAATAAAAATAAGCATATTTTTAAGGAGGCATTAATTTGAAAAAGCTGTCTACTATCTTACTCATTTATCTACTCAGTTTATCTTTTTTACATACTCCTTCTCTCTATGGAGCTCCAACCGATAAAGTAGATACTAATCTAAATGCTGCTACCTACAAGCTACTTAAGTCTCAAACTCCTGTAGCCATAGACGTAGATAAAGAAGCATCTTTTACACCTATCAAAGTATACTTTGACGGTAAAGCCATTCCCCTTACTAGCAGACCTTTTACCTACAAAAGCCGTATTTATCTTCCACTGCGTGAAGTAGGTGAAATACTCGGTGTAGAAATAGGCTGGGACACACCCAATAAAGTAGCCATCGTAGAAACATCTACCCATCGTATTGAAATGCCCCAAGGCTATCGTACAGCTGTATCTTTTCAAAAATCTACACCTAAAACAGCTGATACAGTAAGTATTGATCAAACAAGTATCAAGGTCCGTACCATTCTTTATACAGAAAAGACTTACCTACCTATACGTTTCACAGCAGAAGCTCTAGGTTTCCATGTTAAATATGAAGAAAGTTCTGCTTCTGTGTATTTCACAACACCTTAGCAAAACAAAAAAAGCACCGCAAAATGCGGTGCTTTTTCTAATTAAAAATGGTCGCTATAGGACTCGAACCTATGACCCCCTGCTTGTAAGGCAGGTGCTCTCCCAGCTGAGCTAAGCGACCAAAATAGCGGAAGACGGATTTGAACCGCCGACACCATGGGTATGAACCATGTGCTCTAGCCAACTGAGCTATTCCGCCATATTCATTTCTTTAAGGCCCGTGCCTCAAGTACTTCTGTAGTATATACTATTACTTGTCATAATGCAAGTACTTTTTTTATTTTTTTTGTTATAACTAGAAGTTTTTTATCACTTCTAGTTATAACATAAGAAAATAAGATTAATCTATAGCTTTTTTATCAGTAAAAGTCTTTTTATAAAAGATACCAAAACAAATAAATGTTGTAATAGATGCTAAAATATCTGCTACTGGTTCAGCAGTAAATACACCTGCTAATTTATTTTCCATTAGTAATGGTAAGATAAAGATAAGTGGAATTAATAGAATAACCTTTCTTAATAAAGCTAAGAATAAAGAAATTTTTGCCTGACCTAATGCTAAAAACGTCTGTTGACATGAATTTTGTATACCCATCATAAACATTCCAGCAAAGAAGATTCTAATCCCCCAACTTGTCATACTCATAACTTCTGGATTTTTATTAAAGATGCTTACAAATACTCCAGGCACCGTCATAAGCAGAATCCACATTATACCTGTATAAGCAAAGCTACTCATCAAAAAGAGCTTGAAGGCTTTCTTAACTCTATCCATTTGTTTAGCACCATAGTTATAACTAATAATAGGTTGCGCTCCTTGTGCAACGCCCATAAGTGGTAACACAATGATTTGCATGATACTACTCATAATGGTCATAGAACCAATGGCTAAATCACCAATCCCTACCCCTATCATATCTCCATATATAAGCAACTGTTTGTTAAGACTGATTAGAACAAGACTTTCTGTCGCCTGCATAATAAATGGTGATACACCTAAAGTGGTAATTTTAAAGGCTATCGAAGCACTTGGCTTTAAGTATTCTTTCTTAATTTTAATTGTTGTCTTACTACCTAAAATCTCATTTATTACTTTGTTGTTAAATTTCTTCTCTTTACCAAAGAAGAAGTAAATAACCCATATTGCAGAAACAGCTTGTGCCATAATTGTTGCAAGAGCTGCTCCACGCACACCCATATCAAATCCAAAAATAAAGATAGGGTCTAATACGATATTAATAAATGCCCCTACCATGACTGTACACATACCTACTTTTGCAAAACCTTGTGTATTGATAAATGGATTCATACCAAGTGAAATTTGTACAGCAAGTGTTCCTAATAAGTAAATACCTAAATATTGAGTTGCATAAGTAATCGTGTCATTACTTGCTCCAAATGCCCATAAAATAGGCTCTTTGAAGATAAGTAAAGCACACATAAGTACTGTTCCAAGGATAAGAAGCAATGAAAAACTATTACTTAATATCTTTTGTGCACCTTCTTTATCCTTCTCTCCCATCTTAATAGCTGCAAGAGGCGCTCCACCCATACCTATAAGTGCACTAAACGCTGAAATAATCATAATAATAGGGAAAGCTACTCCAATACCTGCCATAGCTGCCTTTGCATCCGGAAGTCTACCAATATATATTCTATCTACAATATTGTAAAGAACATTCACAAGCTGAGCAATAATGGCTGGAAGTGCTAACTTAATAAGTAACTTACCTACACTATCTTTTCCTAAATCTGTAGTTTGTTGACTCACTTTATCATCTCCTTTTACATTACTAAATCATACCATACTACAATATTGTGAGGAAGATATAAATACACTATTTGCTAACTACTACATTATCACAATCACTACAGAAATCTTTTATCTGTTCATAGAGTCTTGCTGCATCTTCATATCCATTATCATAAAGTTCTCTAAGTTTTTCTACATCCTTTTCAAATCTTCCTATGGTAATAGGCTTAGAAGGACGAATAACCAAAGCTTCTCCTGAAGCTTCTAACTCACTTAATGTCTTTAACGTATTATTATACATATGATGCCTATTTTGGATCGTCTCAATAAGCTTTGGATAATCCTTATATTGTCTACTGTATAACCATTTAAAAGGTTCTGGCTTTTTCACATATCCTTCATTGCGTGTTACCACAACGATTTGTTTTGTATTTCCTCTCTCTTTCGAAAATTGAATAGGTATAGAATCAGCAGTTCCCCCATCTAGATACTTCTTTCCTTCAATCTCCACAATAGGTGCAAACATAGGAATAGAGCTTGATGCCCTTAAATAACGATTTACTAAACTTTTATGACCGCCATCTAGATATTCTGGCTCACCTGTCTCACAGTTAGTTACCACAATAGTTAAATGCATATTAGAATTATAGTAAGCTTCATAATCAAAAGGTACTAACTTATCTGGAATTTCTTCAAAGAGAAAATCCATTCCAAATATACTACCTCTCTTAATCATTCCTTCAAAGCTTAAATAACGTTTATCTCCAATATAATCTGTATTCACTTTGAAGTTTCTACCCCTTTGTCTTGAGATATAGGATACAGCATTACAAGCACCTGCTGAAACACCTATAATATCCTGAAAAAGCAGACCTTTATCTAGAAAAAAATCTAATACACCTCCTGTATAAAGCCCTCTCATACCTCCACCTTCTAATACTAGACCAACCTTGTTCATCTCTATCATCTCTTTTCCTTCAAAACTTCTTTCTTTGATTCTATCCTTATCTTCCTCCTTTTGTCTAGCATCTTTTGTAATTTCATTAATGTCATTTTTAGATAATAATATAAATTTTTATTTTTTTGTATTATAAGGAATAAATTTATTTCTAAAACATTAAAACACGTCTTTAACAGGTATACTAAATCCTATCAAGACGTGTTTTTCATGCTTTATTTCTCTTTAAATACAATATCATCTTTTTTAACCATTCCAAGTTTATCTCTTGCTACACGTTCTATATACTCCAATGATTCCATGTGGTCACGTTCATCTTCTAATCCTTGAAGTTCTGCTTTCTCTTTTTCTAGCTTTTTCTGTGCTTCTATAAGCTGTTCATCTACACTATCTATGACTTTATTAAGTTCTATCGTTTTAAATCCAAAATAGATTAGTATACCTATGCTGGCAACAAGTGTTATACGCCATACTATTTTTTTGTTCATCATATGTACCCCACCTAATTAATCATATAACCTAATTTTAATATGTTTGGATAAAGTTGTAAATCACTTTGTTTTACTATACTTTAATTGTGAACGCACATCTGACTTTTGATAATAAATCTTACGACTTAATTTCTTAGCTTGTCTTCTGCGATATGTATTAAGACGCAACAGCAATCTTTGGAACGCCTTTAATGGAATCTTAATTAAATGGATTACCCACTTAATCGGGATGCTTAAAATATGTAAGATGTAATTTATAATTTGCTTCGTCAGGTCAATAAGCCAAGTTGCAAACTTCATAAAAATAATACTAAATGTACAAAGGTAGAGTACTCCACCTAAAAGCATGCCGAGGAACACGAAAAACCTAATTTTACCGTAATTATGCATATAGAGGATAGCAAAGCCTATGAGTGCGCCGCTAACCCAATACAATGTATCCTCTACTTGGACAAGCCAATTAGGATGGGGAATGATCTTCCTGAAAATCCTAATCAGATCATAGAACATCCCCATAATAATGCCTATCTCTATACAGGTTAGAAATAGAAGGGTTTGACTATTAACTACTTGATTCATTCTACGCCTCTTTTATTTGAATAAACGAGCTATTAATGAACCCTTTTTGCTCGTTCCACTTTGATCTTGATAAGCTAGTCCTGTTACACGGCCTTCTACAATTAATTCCCCACTATCCAAATTCATTTTTACGATGTGCAAATCGTCTCCCTCAATATCTAAGTATCCATCTACAGTCTCAAGCTCTATTACCTTCTCATCAAACGCAAAAACATCTGTTACACCTGTCATATTAAGCCTAGCACGGTCTATGAGATTTACTGCATGTTTCTTGGATATCTTCTCATCCATACAAAAATCCACCCCTTTATAATAAGTTCTTACTACTTATTTATATTGAGGTGGATAGATTTTTATTACAACATGCGATATAAGCTTTCTGTATCTTCTTTTTTTACATGCTCTTTAATATCGAGAACTTCATATTTTAAAAGTTTCTCACCAAATTGAATTTGGATAACGTCTCCTATTTTCACATTGTTAGAGGCCTTTACTACTTTATCATTAATGCTTACACGCCCTTGGTCACAAGCTTCCTGTGCTATAGTACGTCTTTTAATAATTCTTGTAAGTTTTAAATATTTATCAATACGCATAAAAAATTCCTTTCTTGTATAGATAAAAAGAATCTACACAATGTGTAGATTCTCTCATCTATCAATAAATTATTGATTTACAGCATCTTTTAAAGCTTTACCAGCTTTAAATTTAGGAGCTTTGCCCCCTGGAATTTGGATTTCTTCGTTTGTTTTTGGATTTCTACCAACACGTGGTTTTCTTTCAGTAACTTCGAATGTACCAAATCCAACTAATTGCACCTTACCATTGTTTGTAAGTTCTTCCATAACTGCATCTTCAAAAGCTTTTAAAGCTTTTTCAGCGTCTTTTTTACTAATTTCAGCTTTTGCAGCCATAGCTGCTACTAATTCAGATTTGTTCATAATGAGTTCCTCCTCTATTCATGTACATACATGGATATTATGTATTGAAAATTAGATGTTTAATTCAACTTTTTTAGATTCTTGCCATAGCTGATCCATCTCTTCCAATGTCATTTGCGTTAGTTGTTTTTCCTTAGCAAACGCCGAATTTTCAATATATCTAAATCTATTTATAAACTTTTCCGTAGTGTTTGTCAAGGCAAATTCCGGATTTATTTCTAAAAAATAAGATAAATTAACCACAGAAAACAAAACATCTCCTAATTCAGCATTCATGTTCTGTTTATTACCTGATTTAATCTCTATTTTAAGCTCTTCAAGTTCCTCCAAAACCTTGTCAATAATAGGTTCATAGCTATCCCACATAAATCCTACAGAAGCTGCTTTTTTCTGCACTTTGTAAGCTCTTGTAAGGGCTGGAAGGGCCTTTGTAATACGCATCATAGATTCCGTCTGGCTTTGCTCATTTTTCTCTTTTTTCTTAAGCATCTCCCAATTTTGGAGAATTTTTGAGGTATCATTTGTCTTTTCTTCAGTTCCAAATACATGAGGGTGTCTATAAACTAACTTAGATGCAATACCATCTACTACATCTTCCATAGTAAATGTTCCCTGTTCACTTGCAATTTGAGCGTGCATAAGTACTTGAAGTAGTACATCTCCAAGCTCCTCTTTCATATTACCCATATCTTTATTATTAATAGCATCTACAAGTTCATAGCTCTCTTCTAATAAAGGTGCTTTCAATGATTCATGAGTCTGCTCTCTATCCCATGCGCATCCTTCTTCACTTCTAAGCTTTGCAATAATCTCTAATAACTCTTGGTATGTATACTTTTTATCTTTCATATTCATCACCTCTTTAAATTTATTGTATCATATAAAATGCCAGCAACTTATACAAAATAGTTACTGGCATTCTTTTATTGGCCCATTTGTCTTCCTAAAAAACCTGACGCTGACTGTGCGAGTTTTTCTTCTACTTCGCCCATATGTGCGCCTTTATTGGTAGATAGGAAAATAACTGCTCCAATAGCATCTCCCTCACAAATAATAGGAGATATAATTTCAGAAAAATAACCTTCTGTACTACCTTCTGATAAAATAGGTACAAACTTAGAGTCCTCTTTTGCTGCATGCAAAAGACTACGTGCTTCAATAGCCCGCTCTAAGTTACTACTGATACTCTTATCTAGAAATTCTTTCTTAGAACCTCCTGAAATAGCAATGATTTGATCTTTATCAGAAATACAAGTAATATGTCCTGTAGCTTGTGCAAGTGCTTCTGCATATTCCTTAGCAAAGGCACTAAGCTCTCCTACCGGCGAATATTTCTTTAAAATCACTTGCCCATCATGATCTGTAAAAATTTCAAGCGGGTCGCCTTCTCTAATTCTGAGTGTTCGGCGAATTTCTTTAGGAATAACCACGCGTCCTAAATCATCTATTCTTCTAACGATGCCTGTTGCTTTCAAATAAACAACCTCCTTAATTGTCTGAAGTGGGAATAAATGTTCTTTAATCTTTAGGTATATTATGCTACTTTTTTTTCTATAATATACATTTTCAGTTAGAGTTTCACTTGCATAAAAAAAAGAAAAGAGCTCATATTAATAAGTCACTCTTTTCCTTCTTCCTTATCCATTTTATTCATTTGTAGTAGTATTCGTTTCAGGCACTTCTTCTGCTATATCACTCTCTCTTATAATAGAGATTGTATCATAGAGCTCAGTCTTCTCTACAGTTGCATTACTAATCATTGTATTAAATTCATTATTTGTAAATTCTCTTCTAGCAGCAGCAATGAATTCATCACGCATTACTTCTTCGTTTGCCGGAATATGCTTTTCTGTTTTAATAATATGATATCCATAAGCTGTTTTAACAAGCTCTGGCCATACCTTACCATCTTCTCCATTAAAAGCTGCATCCTCAAACTCTTTCACCATTTTACCACGTTTAAAGGTGTACTCACCATCCGCTACACCTGTTACTTGATTAAGTGAGCCTTGATCTTCTGAATAAGTTCTTGCTAACTCACTCATATCTTCACCAGCTAAAGCCTTATCTAAAACTTCTGTTGCCAGCTTACGTTTTGCTTCCTGCTCTTCCTTAGGAAGCTCATTCAGGTTCTCATCTGTAGTCTTAATGAGTACATGTTTAGCAGTTACTTCTTCATAAGCACTCTTATTTTCATTAATATACTTTTGAATTTCTTCTTCTTGAGGCATATAGTTTTCCCCAAGTTTCTCTTCTACAAGACTTACAATGTCTGTACTAATAAGAAACTGCTCAATATCTTCTTCATTAAAACCATAAATCTCTATAATCTCAGGATTACTCTTTACAAAGCTCTCGGCATTTTCTTTTGCAGCTCTTTTATCTTCTTTAGAAATCTTGATTCCTAAATCCTCAGCTTTCTTATTGGCAACAACTGAAAGAATATTAGATTCTAATGCACGTTGTTTAGCTAAATCACCTGTTTTTTGTCCTTCAATTTCCATATCCCAAATACCTGGGCCTGAAATTTGTTCAAAATACTGTTGAGTATACCAAAGATAAATTCTATATAAAGATTCAGGAATTTTTTCTCCATTGATAACAGCAACTACAGCTTTACTTGTTTTTCCATTACCAAAGGCGCATCCTGTTATACTTGTCATAAGTACTGCACCTGTTAGAGCTAATGCTAATAATTTTTTTATACCTTTCACTGCCATCTCTCCTTAACCTGTCGATTTATTATCTGCATTTATGCTTCAATTTTTATCTTTATTATAAAGTAAAATTAAATGCTCTTCAATTTCTTGAACAAATGTAATACATTCTTAATATAATCAATCAGGCCTTTCTTAGGAATATCTGTTGCATCTAATTTAAGCATAACTTCCTTACCACTTACAAACTTAATCTTTCTTCCATAAGTTTGCAGTACCTCAGGCAGACAGGTAGGATCAAGTTGCGCATCTTCCTTAAATTTAAAAGTAAGATGTCCTTCTACTTCCGAAACCAAAGTAATATCAATCTGATTAGCTTCCCACTTAACAAGTGCAATATCAATAAGGTTCTGAACACTGTTTGGCAATGTGCCATAGCGATCTTCTAGTTCTTCTTGCACATCATAGTAATCCTTTTCGCCTTGGATAGACGCAATCTTTTTATAAATATCTAGCCTTTCTACTTCATCTAATATATAGCTAGCTGGAATATACGCATTAACTTTCATCTCAATAGTTGTTTCAAAGCTTTCTTTTACAGGTTCACCTTTTTCAAGCGCCACAGCTTCCTGTAGCATCTTGCAGTATAAATCATAACCGATAGCTTCCATATGTCCATGTTGCTGAGCCCCAAGAAGATTTCCTGCTCCTCTAATCTCTAGATCTCGCATAGCAATTTTAAAGCCTGCACCAAGTTGCGTAAATTGCTTAATAGCTTGAAGCCTCTTCTCAGCAATTTCTTTAAGCACCTTATCCTTTTGGTACATCAAATAAGCATAGGCCGCTTTGTTAGAACGACCTACACGTCCACGTAATTGATAAAGCTGACTAAGTCCCATGCGATCTGCGTTATTAATAATGATAGTATTTGCATTAGCAATATCAAGGCCTGTTTCAACTATTGTAGTGCATACAAGCACATTAATTTCCTTTTCAATAAAGGCCATCATAATATTTTCTAATTCTCTTTCACTCATCTGACCATGAGCAAATCCTACTTTTGCAGCAGGTACCATCTTCTGAATTTGCATAGCCTTTTCTTCAATATCTCTTACTTGGTTATATAGGAAGTAAACTTGTCCATCCCTCCCAAGTTCCCTGTGTATAGCATCTTTAATAAAGTCTTCACTATACTCTAATACATATGTTTGGACAGGTCTTCGTTCTAACGGAGCTTCTTCTAAAACGCTCATATCACGTACACCAATTAAACTCATATGAAGTGTACGAGGTATTGGTGTTGCTGTAAGTGTAAGTACATCTACTTCTGTACGTATTTGTTTAAGCTTTTCTTTATGCTTAACACCAAAGCGTTGCTCCTCATCTATGATGAGTAAACCTAAATCTCTAAACTGAACATCCTTAGAAAGTAATCTATGTGTGCCAATAACAATATCTATGGTACCCTTTCTAATACCTTCTAAGGTCTCTTTAATCTGCTTTGGTGTCCTAAATCTAGACAGTACACCCACATTAATAGGATAGTTAGCCATACGCTCTTCAAATCGTTGAAAATGCTGCTGTGCTAAAATAGTAGTAGGCACTAGATAGGCAACTTGCTTATTATTTTGCACAGCTTTAAAAGCTGCTCTTATGGCAACTTCAGTTTTACCATAGCCTACATCACCACATACCAGCCTATCCATAATCTTATTACTTTCCATATCTTTTTTCACATCTTCTATAGCTTCAAGCTGATCCGATGTCTCTTCATATGGGAACATTTCTTCAAACTCTTTCTGCCAAATAGAATCTTCTTCGTAGGCAAAACCTCTAGCATTGTATCTCGTACTATAAAGTTTAATCAAGTCTTTAGCAATATCTTGAATAGCACCTTTTACCTTTGCCTTAGACTTCTTCCATTCTGCTGTTCCAAGCTTACTAAGTTTAGGGGATTTACTTTCTGCACCTACATATTTCTGCACCATATCCATCTGATTAATATTTACATAAAGTGTAGAATTATTAGCATACTCTATTTTTAAATTGTCCCTTGCAATACCCTCTATAACTATTTGCTCAATGCCTTTAAAAATACCAATACCATGATTCTCATGAACTACATAGTCTCCAGGTGTAAGATCTAAGAAACTATCTATCTTACTTCCTTTATGTTTCTTCTTGACCTTTACCTTTTTCTTTTCTTTTCCAAATAAGTCTTTATCTGCAATAACATAAAAATCTATGCCTTCATAGACAAACCCTTTACTAAGAGAGCCTTTTGTAATAACAACTTGTCCTTTTTGCAGTTCATCAGATAAAGTTTCACTATATGTGGTCAGTATGCCGCGTACCTCAAGCTCTTCCATCAGTCTCATAGCTTTAGCCCTAATACCAGCTAGTATAATAATTTTTTTATTGCTTTGTTTCCACTCTTTAATATCCTTCTCAAGTAGATCTAAACTATTATAAAATGTATTATTCTCATACACTGCTATAGAAAGCTGATTGTCTGTCTCAAAATCTGTATCTGTCTTTAAGAAATTGTTTAAACTTATAACAGGCCTTTTTTGTATGGTATATACGGCTTCTTCATATTCAAAAACGAACTCCATCTGCCCTGCTAGAATATGTCCATAATTTAATCGGTCCATCATACTACTTCTATATTCTTCATAGAGCCTATCACATTTATCTCTTACTTTAGCAGGTTCATCTACATAAATGATCGTATCAGCAGGGAGATAGTCTAATATAGAGACAGTCTGTAAATTGGTATATGGAATATACGTCTCAAGCCCCTCTATAGTTAGACCTTCCTGAATTTGTTCCATATGCTCTTTAACCTGCTCTTCAATGGCCTTGGCACTTTCTTTTTTCCCCTCACTTCTAAGCTTGTCTGTTACTACTTTGAGGTCCTCTTTAATAGCCGGCAAGGCATTTTGTAAAAGTGTAAGTGGGAAAATAATCTCCTGATTAGGAACAACAAGAATCTGCTTTACCTTTTCTATGGACCTTTGTGTAGAAGGATTAAAAGTACGAATAGAATCAATCTCATCATCCCATAACTCAATACGATAAGGCATAATACTATTAGGAGGATATAAATCTATAATCCCTCCTCTAATAGCAAATTGTCCTATTCCCTCCACTTTGCCTACACGCTCATATCCAATTTCCATCAAGTAAGTTCCTAACTTCTTAATATCTACTATGCTTCCTTCTTTTAATTCCTTCTGATAGGAAAGCCATGTTTCTTTAGGTGAAAGAGGATTAAGTAACGCTTCTGCAGGTATAATTAAAATAGCTTCCTGCTCATGCAGTAAAGCCTCTATAATTTTCATACGTTCTGCAGTAATATCCATACTGTGTACATCGGCATTATAAAAGAGTATATCTCTAGCAGGATAGAGATATACTTTTGTTTCTTCATATAAATACTGTAAGTCATCATAAAGCTTTCTTGCACTGATTTCATCTGGTGTAATGATGACAGGCGTTTTGCCTATAAGTGCAGATGTACTATAAATAAAATGAGCTTTACAGGCATCTACTGTCCCAACTACTTTTCCTTTATGTGTACTTTGAAACTTATAAAGGAACTCATTAAATCCCTCAATATCTGTTAAGGGATTAATAAGCATCTTACGTTTATAATCCATATGATCACCGTCTTGTCTTACCATTATAGTTATTCATTGCTGTATCCACATCTTTTTTAAGCATTGTTTCTACAGCTTCACAAACGACTTTAAGCCTTGGCTCAAGCACTTTCTTATCATCATCTGTAAATTTGCCAAGTACATAGTCACCTAAATCCCAACCATTTGGTTTTTGACCCACCCCAATTTTAACTCTTGGGAAAACTTCTGTACTTAAATGTGCAATGATGCTTTTAATACCGTTGTGCCCACCACTGCTACCATTTTTACGAATACGAATATCTCCTACACCTAAAGAGGTATCATCATACATTATAATTATATCTTCGTTTTCCAACTTATACCAGCTCTTGCATGCTGCAATAGCCTCTCCACTTAAGTTCATATAAGTCTGAGGTTTCATAAGAACTACCTTTTCTCCTCCGATTGTTCCTTCTCCAACCAAAGCTTTAAATTTACCTCTATTTACACTGATATGATGTATATCAGCAAGTTTGTCTATGGCTTCGAATCCTATATTATGTCTAGTTCCATCATATTGTAGTCCCGGATTACCTAATCCAACGATTAATTTCATATTGTTCCTCCATCTTATGCTTTATGTATAATAAGTTCATTATCCTATTATATATTATACCTTTTTTAAGGCATAACAAAAGGGTTTAGATAAAAATCTAAACCCTTTACAAGCATTAATCAAATAATTTAGAAACTGATAAATCTTCATGGATACGTCTAATTGCATCTGCGAAGATTTCTGCCACAGAAATCTCTTTAATTTTTGAGATTCTTTTTTCTTCTGGAAGAGCAATTGTATTAAGTACTACAAGCTCTTCAATAGCTGATTCATTAATTCTTTCTAAAGCTGGGCCAGATAATACACCGTGTGTACAGCATGCATATACAGCTGTTGCCCCTCTTTCTTTTAATGCATTTGCTGCATTACAAATTGTACCTGCTGTATCAATCATATCATCTACTAAGATAACACGTTTTCCAGCTACATCACCGATGATGTTCATAATTTCAGATACATTAGCTTTTGGTCTTCTCTTATCAATGATAGCGATAGGAATATCTAATTTTGTAGCAAATCCTCTAACACGACCTACACTTCCTAAGTCTGGAGAAACTGCAACAACATCATCTGTGTTGCCATCAAGTTTATCTGTGTAGTATTTAGTAAGTAATGGCATACCTACTAAGTGATCTAAAGGAATGTTGAAGAATCCTTGAATTTGTGCACAGTGAAGATCCATTGTAAGAACACGGTCTGCACCTGCTGTTTGAAGGATGTCTGCTACAAGTTTTGAGCTGATTGGATCTCTCGCTCTTGTTTTTCTATCTTGTCTTGCATATCCATAGTATGGAATAACTGCTGTAATACGACCAGCTGATGCACGTTTCATAGCATCAATCATAATAAGTAATTCCATAAGATGTTCATTAGCAGGAGTTGAAGTCGGTTGAATAATGAAAACGTCGGTGCCACGTACTTTTTCATCAATTTTTACTGAAACTTCTCCATCACTAAATCTTAACACCTCAGATTTTCCAAGTGTAACACCTAAACACTTAGCAATTTCTTCTGCAAGTTGTGGGTGTGCATTGCAGGTAAACACTTTGATATCAGCATAATTTCTAATCATTTGATTAAGTCCTCCTTAAGAATCTACGTCCACTAAATCGACAACATTATATCATACTGAGGATAAATTGCAACTTATATGAACGTTTTTATACATTTTTAGTAAATATTTCGCCTATTTCTGTCGTTTTTTTGTTACCCATTCAGGCTTATTTTCTTGTCTTGCTCTTGCAATAGCTAAACTGTTTTTAGGTACATCTTGTGTAATGGTAGAACCTGCTGCTGTGTAAACATTTTCCTCTATTACCACAGGAGATACTAGGTTTGTATTACAGCCAATAAAAGCATGATCTTTTATTGTAGTACGATGTTTCTTCTCTCCATCATAGTTTACAACTACTGTACCACATCCAAAGTTCACATCACATCCTACATCTGCATCACCTATATAGGTTAAATGAGACACTTTTGTTCCTTCTCCAATTGTGGCATTTTTAATCTCTACAAAATCACCAATCTTTACCTTTGCTCCTATATGACTGTTTGGTCTAATATAAGCAAATGGTCCTATATGACATCCTTCATCTATCTGGCTATCAATAAGCATGCTAGATTCTATAGCAACGCTATTGCCTATCTTACAGTTTCTGATTTTAGTATTATAACCAATGATGCAGTTTTCTCCGATGGATGTATTTCCCTCTATGATGCATCCTGGCTCTATAACTGTATCTTGCCCAATTTCAACTTCTGGATCAATATACGTATGATGAGGGTCTATTAAAGTAACACCATTATCCATATGTTTTCTATTAATGCGTTGCTTCATAATAGTAGTTGCCTGTGCTAACTGCTCTCTAGAGTTAACACCTAATATATCGTCTGGATTCATAATAGCAATAGCATCTACATTATAACCCTCATGGAGTAAAATCTCTATAGTATCTGTTAAGTAATACTCCTGTTGTTTATTATTGTTTGTAATTTTAGAAAGGGCAGATTTTAAGTGCTTAGCTTCAAAAACATACATCCCGCCATTAATCTCTGTAATACGTTTTTCTTCATCCGTCGCATCTTTTTGCTCTACAATTTTGACAAAGTGTTTACTCTCATCTCTTACAATACGGCCATATCCTGTAGGGTCATCCACTAAAGCTGAAAGTACAGTTACAGCATTTTTCTTTTTTCTATGAAAAGCAAGCATTTTCTCTATTGTCTGAGCTGTAATAAGTGGTGTATCTCCATAAAGAACAAGAATTTCTCCTTCATCTCCAATAAAATCCATTGCCTGCATGACAGCATGTCCCGTTCCTAACCTCTCTGCCTGCAATGCATATTTTACAGTATCTCCAAAAGTTTTCATAACTTCTTCTGATTTATGTCCTACTACCAGACATACTTCTTGTGCACCTGCATATCTAGCTGCCTCAATAGGATAATAAACTAATGGCTTATGAAAAATTTCATGAAGTACTTTAGAAGTACTAGACTTCATGCGAGTTCCTTGACCTGCCGCTAATATAATGGATTTCGTTTTCACCGATTGCACATCCTCTCACAATTTTGCTAACCTTATTTTCTCATTTCTTATTATTTTACGCAAGTAGAGGCGCTAAAAAAAGCACCTCTTAGTATTCTATGTCTAAGAGATGCCTTTTATTTTAGTACTCTTCTGAAACTGCTACTTCGTCACTTACAATATCGTCATCTGAAAGAAGTACCATCTCATACTTTTCAAGTACTGTCTTTTGGATACGATCACGTGTTTCAGAGTTAATTGGATGAGCAATATCTCTAAATTCACCATCTAGAGTTTTGCGACTTGGCATTGCAATAAAGCTACCTTTGTCGCCTTCGATTACTTTGATATCATGAACTACGAATTCATTATCAAATGTAACAGAAACTACTGCTTTCATCTTCCCTTCTTTATTTATTTTTCTGACCCTGATATCTGTGATTTCCATTAGCAAACCCTCCTGTTTTTAAAGTCGAGCCAAGGTGTCCCCATCCTTTAGCTAACCTGTGTATTATATTTTAAATTATATACGATTTTTAAACAATAATCAATATTTTTTTAACCTTTATTAATAAAAATGCATAAAAATAGTGTATTATCGTAATTTTTCTATTTTTAATGTGTTATATAATACTTCTCTTAGGATAAACTAGGATATCATTAGGTGTTCCAATGAGCCTTTGCCCCTCTGAAACATAAACTTGTTTATCTAAAATGACGTTTTCCAACACAGCACCTCTCCCAATTGTACATCCTTCCATAATAATAGAATTTTTAATAACAGCATTTTCTCCAACAAATGCTTTTCTAAAGATTACAGATTCCTCTACCGTTCCATTAATAATATCTCCACCGCTTATAATACTATTAGAAATATTAGAATGAGCATTGAATTTTGCTGGTGGCTCATCTTTAGCTTTTGTGTAAATATGTGGTGATGTTTTGAATAATAATGTACGCACTTCAGCGTTTAAGAAATCCATGTTGATGTTATAAAATGCTTCTATATCTTTAACTGTTTTCCAGTATCCTGTAAACATATATCCATAAATTTTAAGTTTACGCCTATAACGAATAAGAATATCACTTACAATGTTATAACGTGCTTCAGTCTCAAGTTCTTCTAATAGATGAATAAGAAGTTCTCTACCTATTACGTAAGTTCCTAAAGATACAGTTGTATGTTGAGGTTCTAGAGGTTTTTCTTCTAGATTGATCAGTCTTGATCCTTCATCTAGTTCTACTACCCCATAATCTCTTACATCAAAATTCCCCATATCCTTACATACGACCGTAATATCTGCACCTTTTTCTATGTGATATTTAATGACTTTATTATAGTCCATCTTGGTGACTTGCTCACCTGCTGTGATAACAACATAAGGCTCATTACTTTTCTTAAGAAAATCTATATTTTGATAAATAGCATCTGCTGTTCCTCTATAACTAAATGTTTCTGCACTAATCATATGAGGTGTAAATAAAAAGAGCCCTGTCTTTTTACGTCCAAATCCCCACCATTTAGAAGAAGTAATATGGTCTGTTAATGACCTTGTATTATGCTGGCATACAACTGCTACCTTTTTAATACCAGAATTACTTAAATTACTTAATGCAAAATCAATAGCTCTATAAGATCCTCCAATAGGAATAGCTGCTACGTTACGTTGCATGGTAAGTGCTCCAAGTGCATTTCTTTTTCCACCTGCTAATACAATTCCTACAGCTTTCATAGTATGCCTCCCCTATACAATAAGTGAACGGCCGCTTTCAAGCTTACCGTTTTGATAATGTTCTTTTGTAGTATTTCCGCTAACTTCACAATTTTTTCCAATCACTACATTCTCAGGAATATTGGTATATGCCCCTATTGCCGTAATACCATTATGATAAATATGTGCTTTGGTCTCATGTGGGATATTTTCCCCTTGTCCAATATATGTATTTTCTCCTATAATACATTTTTCAGATACAATACCTCTTTCTATAACTGTCCCTCGTTTTACAATAGTATCTTGCATAATGATGGAATTAATGACCATAGCATCTTCCTCAATAATTACCCTTGGCCCGATGACTGAATTGTAAACCTTGCCAGATATCTCACATCCCTCTGAAAGTAATGCTTTTTCTACAATAGCTGTATCATTTATAAATTGTGGTGGTTGATGATCTATATTGGTATAAATTTTCCAGAATTCATCATAAAGATTAAACTCAGGCAGCGTATGAGTAAGCTCAATATTAGCTTCCCAATAAGCATCTATTGTTCCAATATCCTTCCAATAATCGTTAAATCGATAAGCAAATACTTCCTTCTCTTCTTCAATAAACATTGGAATGATATGCTTTCCAAAATCACTATCTTCATGCTTCTCATGATCTATAATAAGAGCTTGTCTTAAAGCTGGCCATGAAAAGATATAAATCCCCATAGATGCTAAATTACTTTTTGGAACTGGTGGTTTTTCTTCAAACTCTATAATTTTATCTGCCTCATCTGTATTCATGATCCCAAACTGTTTAGCGTCTTCATAACTTACTTCCATAACAGCGATGGTTGCATCTGCATTATGTTCCTTATGGAAGTCTAACATCTTACTATAATCCATCTTATATACATGGTCCCCTGATAAAATAAGTACATATTCTGGATCATAGCTATCAATAAATCTAATGTTTTGGTAAATAGCATTTGCAGTACCTGAGTACCACTCCCCTTGATTTCCCTTTACAAAAGGTGAAAGCATTGTCACCCCTTCATTACTTCTGTCTAAATCCCATGGCGTTCCTATTCCAATATGTTTCGTTAAAATAAGTGGCTCATATTGTGTAAGTACCCCTACTGTGTAAACCCCTGAATTAATACAATTGCTTAGTGGAAAATCAATAATGCGATATTTACCACCAAACATAACTGCTGGCTTTGCAATCTCTTTTGTTAAAATCCCTAGGCGACTTCCTTGTCCACCCGCAAGTAGCATTGCCATCATTTCCGTTTTTCCCATGCACACCCCTCCATATTTGTTTATACTTAATTAAAAAATTTTAACTAATTAGACTATACCATTCAAATATAATTTCTTCAAGTTTTTTACATTTTTTGTAGTTTATATTTTTTCTTATATATACAGGAATTTCTATGATTCTTTTAGGTTTTATAAGCTATAAGAATTTTTTTTAAGTCTACCTCGTATACTGTATATGAATATTATGTGTTTTATGATTCCTATCAAAAACAATTTATCGCATAAAAAATAACAACTAGATTTAATCTAGTTGTTATTTAAAAGCACTATAGATATGCATTTTTTTATTTGCTTCATCCATATTATCAATCCATACTAAAGTTTTAAAATCATCCACAAGTTTATTATGGGGTTCTTTAGTCGCCATAAGCACACCTACACCCACCATCTCAGCTTGGAACTCTTGCATTAAATCAATGATACCTTTTGCTGTACCTCCAGCTTTCATAAAGTCATCAATAAATAGAACTTTAGAGCCTTTTTTAATAGCTCTTGTAGGTAAACACATTGTTTTAATACGGTTGTTACTTCCAGTAATGTAATTCATGTAAATTACTGTACCATCCGTAAGTTTACTTTGATTTCTTACAACTACCATAGGCTTATTAAGCGCTCTTGCTGTCATAAGCGCAATAGGAATACCTTTTGTTTCCACAGTTACAACATAATCTATCTCTTGTCCATTAAATAAACTAGCAAGTGCTGTCCCTATTTTTTTTGAAATTTGAGGAGAATAAAGTAAATCATTCGTATAAATATAACCACTTGGAATGATACGATCTGGATGATCAATAATCTCACATAGTTCATCTGTAAAGTTTTTAATCTGTTCATGATTCATAAGTGGATTATAATATACACCACCTGCTGCACCAGCCACTGTCTCTATAGTTCCTAACTGATAATTACTAAAGATCTCTTTAATTACATCTATATCTTCACTTATTGTAGATTTCGCACAATTAAATACTTCACAAAAATGAGTCAGGGTAAAAATTTGATTTGGGTTATCCGTCAGAATACTTGATATAACCCCTATTCTCTCGTTTTTTTGAACTTTTCTCATTGCCCATAGCTCCTTTATTGTTATCATTAGCTTTATTATACATCATAACCCGAATATTTCAATGTATGTATTATAAAATATTCGAATATTTTGTTATTACCTTGTAGTTTTACCTAATAATTTAAGTACACGTTATTCACTCCTTATAGTATAATACTGTATAGAAATATTTTATAAAGATTGGAAGGATAATTATATGATAGATTTTAGTGCAATTACAAGCAAACATCATATTCATTTTATTGGAATTGGTGGTATTAGTATGAGCGGACTTGCTGAAATCATGCATGACCGTGGCCATACGGTAACAGGTTCTGATATGAAAACTTCTGCTACAGTCAAGCACCTTGAGTCCCTAGGTATTGAAGTTTTTCCTACTCATAGTAGTTCAAATATTACAAATAATATTGATTTAGTTGTTTATACAGCAGCTGTCCATGATGACAACCCAGAGCTAATTGCTGCTAGAGCTCACAAGATTCCTACACTAGTACGTGCAGAATTTTTAGGTGCACTTATGAAAACTTATGACTATCCAATTTGTGTTTCCGGAACGCATGGAAAAACAACAACAACCTCTATGCTTTCTGAAATTCTTATGGATGCTGGTCTTAATCCTACTATTACTGTAGGAGGCATGCTTAAATCTATTCAAGGTAATATCCGATTAGGTGGTAGCGAATACTTTGTTACTGAGGCTTGTGAGTACTGTGACAGTTTTCTAAACTTCTTTCCTAAGATTGGTGTCATTTTAAATGTGGAAGAAGATCATATGGATTACTTTAAAGATATTCATCAAATTCGTGGCTCTTTTACAAATTTCGGCAAGCTTATTCCTTGGGATGGCTTCTTAGCTATCAATGGTCATATCGATCATGTAAAAGAACTTATTGATGATATGATTTGTAAGGTAGAAACATTTGGTCTTGATGAAAGTTTTGACTGGCATGCTAAAAATATCCATCTTAACGAGAAAGCATGTGCTTCTTTCGATGTTTATTATAAAGGTGAGCATAAAGGTCACATTAATCTACATGTTCCTGGTATGCATAACGTCCTTAACTGTTTATCTGTATGTGCTGTCTGTCACTTCCTTAAAATAGATATTAATCAAGTTAATCTAGGCCTTACGCTCTTTACAGGTCCTGATCAACGTTTTGAAATTAAAGGTAACATACATGGTGTTACGATTGTTGATGACTATGCACATCATCCTACTGAAATCGCAGCCACTTTAAAAGTAGCCGCAGATTATCCACATAATCGACTTTTTGTTGTCTTCCAACCACACACTTATACACGTACAAAAGCTTTCTTAGATGACTTTGCTAAAGTGCTCTCTGCAGTAGATTGTCTTATTGTAACAGATATTTACGCAGCAAGGGAAAAAAATCCTGGGGATATCCATGCACAAGATATTATCAACAAAATCCACAGAACAGAACAGACAGCTGTGTATATATCAGATTTTGGCGAAATTGCAGATTATTTGTTGGAACATTGTGTACCAGGCGATTTGATTATAACCATGGGCGCTGGTAACGTAAATCAAATAGCTGATATTTTACTTGGAAACTAAGTTATCCACATTATCCACAGGCACCTGTTCATAAGTCATGTGAATATATTTATTTACTTATTAACAGCTTATCCTCATAATCCCCTTAAAATTAAGGGGATTTTATTTTTTGCCCCATACTATTTTTTATTTTTTGTGCTATAATACTAACACAATAATATTTCGTTTAAAGGAGGCGCACGCTTTGGCATATGTAAAGTTTATCTCAAATACTCCCACATCTTTTTCTGTTCCTTACTGGTTCGCTATGGATTATATGCCACAAGCATTAGGTGGCTACGTTAAAGTTTACCTTTATATGTTAGCAATCTATCAGAATCCAGCCCAAGAAGGTATTCAGCTTGAAGATATCGCAAAAGACCTAGACATGCTCCACTCAGAGCTTATTACTGCTTTAGAATACTGGAATACAACAGGTGTCCTTACATTTAAACTTTTAACAGAAGATGAATTTGAGTTAAGCTTTGCTGAAACAAAGCCTGAAATGGAAACTAAATCTCCTGAAGTCCCTATAGCTGCTACTGCTGCACCTAGAACTTTCATTCAACAGACTAGACCTCATTATTCTGCTGATGAGTTAAGCCTCTACTGTCAAGAACATGCTTCCATTTCTAACTTATTCACAATCTGTGAAAAATACTTAGGTAGATTACTTTCTGCTACAGATCAGCAAGTACTGTATGGTCTTTACGACTGGCTCAATCTCCCTCTTGATTTAATTGAATACTTAGTAGAATACTGCACTTCTAATAATCACACCCATATACGCTACATAGAGAAAGTTGCATTAGGGTGGGTGGATCAAGGTATTACTACTGTAGAAAGTGCTAAAGCTCAAGCGGCTGTTACTAAAAAATATCGTACTATTTTAAAAGCACTCGGAATGACCGGAGAAACGATTACAAAACACCAACGTAAACTTCTTGATAAATGGCTTACTGATTATGCCTTTGATTTATCGGTTATACTAGAAGCATGTAATCGTACTGTAACTTATTCTTCATCTCCAAGCCTTAACTACTTAGGTTCCATTTTAGATAAGTGGCACGACAAAGGAATTAAAACCGTTGAAGATATCGAACGTTTAGATAAAAATCACACTAAAGAAAAAGAGCAGCAAGCAGGTCCTGTGACTTCAAAAGCTAAAAGTAAAAATCCACATTTCACGACGACTTATTCTCACAATTGGGATTTAGCAGAACTTGAAAAACGTGAACGTGAATATATAGAGAAGATGTATGGAGGAAACTAGTATGACCAATAGAGAAATTCAATATAAGCTTCTTATAAAAGAATATGACCAAAAGCGTACACGTGCAGCTGAAGAAAAACGCAATCGTGAAAGAGAGATCTACACTAAAATTCCAGATATCGAGGTAATTGATAGATCCTTAAATCGATTAGGGATTAATCTCGTTAAAAGTGCGCTTAGTACTTCTCCTCAGAACCTATTAGAGGATTTTCGTAAAAAGAACGAAGAGCTTCTACGTAGTAAAAAGCAACTTTTAGTTGAACATGGTTACCCCGTTGATTACTTAGATACACATTATGAATGTTCTATTTGTAAAGATACAGGATTCATTAGTGATATTTCAAAACCTGACAGCATCGCAAGTGAATATGCTCACCATAAACCTTGTAAATGTTTTGAACAAGCTTTAATTAACATGGCTTGTACCCAATCTAATATGAAAGCTTTAACGGCTAATCAAAACTTTTCATCCTTTAGATTTGATTACTATTCTGATGCTATAGATGAGACCTATGGTACTTCTCCTAGAAGAAATATTGAACGTGTTTACCGTGCATCTATAGACTTTGTAGAACAGTTCGGTTTTAAAAGAACAAATCTTTTATTCCATGGTCCTACAGGACTAGGTAAAACCTTCTTATGTAACTGTATTGCAAGAGAATTATTAAATCTTGGTTATAGTGTTCTCTACTTAAGTGCTCAAGAACTCTTTAAACTTTTTGAAGAATCTAGATTCCATCGTGAAGATATGGAAGAGGATGCAAAAAATAACCTAGATATTTTACTTACAGTAGATTTACTTATTATAGATGATTTCGGAACAGAGGCAACAAACAGCTTTACAGCACCTGATCTCTTCCATGTTATTAATACAAGAGCACTTAATAATACTTCTACCATTATTTCAACAAACCTTCCTCTCGAAGACTGGAAGAATCTTTATTCTGAGCGTATTCTCTCCCGTATCTTTGGAGAATATATTGCCTTTAGATTCTTTGGTGATGATATTCGTATGTTGAAGAAATGGGGTAAAACAGCAACTTCTTAAAAGAGGTTGCTATATTTTTGTAGACTTTCTAATATACTTTATAAAAGCTTATCTTTTCTACTACTAGATAGCATTAAGGAGGTCTATATGTTTTGTACAATTCATCTTTCTAAATCTGATCCAACCCCTTTATATATACAGCTAGCCAGTGAACTTTCTCACCTTATTAAAATAGGCGAAATTCCAGAGCGCACTAAGCTTCCTACCATACGTACACTTTCTCGTAAGCTTAAAATTAATCGTGACACAGTTGTTAATGCCTATAAGGTTCTAGAAAATCAGGGGCTAGTTGTAGCACATGTAGGTAGTGGTACTTATGTGAGTCCGCTTACCTCTCAAAAAGATTATGAGTCTGAAACTAATCCTCAGACTATATCTTGCAGTACACTTTCTTTTAATAAAGACTACTTTCCTACCTCTCTTATTACACAGCTCACTGAGCAAATTATCGCACTTGAAGGCTGGGGGGCTTTTTCTGACCCTCTCTACAGAGAACGTAATCTTCTTAGACAAAGTATCTGCCAGTTCTTTAAGTCTGTAGGTATTATGACCACGCCTGCTCAAATTAGATTTCCAAAAGATTTTTGCACATTCCTATTAGACTTACTTAAGGTGCATCCTTCTTCTACTATCTGTGTAGAAGCTTATCACGATTTAACTTATAGCTCATTTCTACGTTCTTTAGGTTTTAAAATTATAGAAATACCGCTTACTGAAGATGGATTAGATCTAACTTATCTTGAAAAGCAACTTCAAACAGAGCATATTGGTTTTATATGGGTATCTTCTTATGTCCAAAATCCTACAGGTATTTCTTATAGCCCTGAATGCAAAAAGCGTCTTATAGAACTAGCTCATTTACACCATTTTTATATTATTGAGGATGGTACATTAAGTGATTTCACCTATAGCCATGAATGTCTAGAACCTCTTTATAGACTTGATTCTCATGGTCAGGTTATTTATCTCCATCACTTTTCCAAACTTTATTTGCCACCACTTCAGTATACTTTTATAGCTCTTCCGAACAGCTTACATAAAAAGATTAATGATCCTGTAGCCTGTACTTTTAATGAGCGTTTACTTCACTTTTATTTAGAATCTGATGCTCTAGGCAGTATACGTCAGGAGATTATTGAAAAGAGTTATCTTGCCTATCTAAAAGTTTATGAAGCACTTTCTGCTGCTTCTCATCTTTTAGAAATTTATTCTCATAAAGGTAGCCTTTTCTTTTGGATAAAGCCTACTAGAATTTCTTCTGAAGCTTTCTATGATTGCTTTCTTAGACATCATATTATTATCTCTCCAGGAGAAGTGTTTACCTTAAAATCTAAATGTACATACTTCCGTCTTTCTTTAGCTCACCTGGATGACCATACACTCCCCCTTATGCTAGACTGCCTTAAAGAGCTTGCTACACTTGAAATGAATTAATAAAAGGAGGTAATGCTTCTTAAGTTGAAACATTACCTCCTTTTCATTTCTCTAATTGCCCAAAGTAATCTATAATTCCTACATAAATGGCCCATGCTATTTGATCTTGATATTTATCACTAGCCAGTTTTGCTTCCTCTTCTGGATTAGTTAAAAAACCACACTCTACAATGACACCTGGCATTTGGCTGATTTTTAATATGTAATAGTCTTTGCTACTTTTTATCTTCCTCGTATTTTCAGAGTCAGCATAAGCTTTAATACTATTTTGTATACATCCTGCTAGCAATTTTGCCTGCTCAGAATCTTGATAATAAAAGACCTGCGCTCCCTTTACTTTAGGCTGTGGAAAAGCATTTTGATGTATACTCACTAAAATATCTGCATCACTTGACTGAATGACCTGTTTTCTATAATTCATATCTCTTCTTTTATGTGTATTCCCGTTTTCTCCTTGAAGTTTCTCATCATCAGTTCTAGTCATGATGACTGTTGCGCCAGACTGCTCTAAATAATCTTTAAGCTTAAATGCAATTTGTAGATTAATTTCATCCTCTTTAGTTCCATTCGGACCTGCCTTACCTGGATCAAATCCACCATGTCCTGCATCTATGACAATAACCTTAGAAGCTGTTGAAAGTCCAAATGTTTCTAATGCACCATTTGCAAGCTTTAAGTATGCACAAAATGAAATCATACATACTAATCCTAGGACAAGCATGTTTAATTGGTTCCTTTTAATTAAACGCTCCATATTCATTCTCCTTCTTCCCTATACTTGTACTATTTATTTCTCTTTTAATTGTATTAGACAAGAAGAAAAAAAATACCATAAAAAGAGGAGGCCTAGCCTCCTCTTTTTATGATAATCCTTTTACAATATGATCGATCATTACAAGCTCTTCTCTAGAAAATTCTAGGTTATCTAAAGCTTTTACATTCTCCTCTATTTGCGCTTTGTGACTCGCCCCTATTAATGCTGAGGTTACTCCGCCCTCACGAAGTGTCCATGCTAATGCCATTTGTGCAAGAGTTTGTCCTCTTCTTTTAGCCACTTCATTTAATTTTCTTATCTTATCTAGAAGCTCTGGTGTAATACTTTCTGCACTTAAGTAACTGTGCTGTTTGCTTGCTCTTGAACCTTCTGGAATAGTGCCATCAAGGTACTTATTTGTCAGTAGACCTTGATCTAGTGGACAAAAAGCAATGGAACCTATTCCTTCTTGTCTTAATACATCCGTAAGCCCATCTTCAATCCACCTATTCATTATAGAGTAAGAAGGCTGATGAATGAGACAAGGCACTCCCATATTCTTAAGTATTGTAGCGGCTTTTTTAGTATCTAATGGATTATAGCTAGAAATCCCTACATAGAGTGCCTTACCCTGATGAACTGCAGATGCTAATGCCCCCATGGTCTCTTCTAGTGGTGTATCTGGATCTCTTCTATGTGAATAGAAAATATCTACATAATCTAATCCCATACGTTTTAAGCTTTGATCTAAGCTTGCTAGAAGGTACTTACGTGAGCCAAAATTCCCATAAGGTCCCGGCCACATGTCCCAACCCGCTTTAGTAGAAATAAGAAGTTCATCTCTATAACCTTTTAAATCTTCTTTTAATACTCTTCCAAAAGTCTCTTCTGCGGAACCGTAAGGAGGTCCATAATTATTGGCTAAATCAAAGTGTGTTATTCCTAAATTAAAAGCTGCTAGAATCATTTCTTTACTATTTTCATAGTTATCTACTTTTCCAAAGTTATGCCATAATCCAAGTGATAGTGCAGGAAGTAAAATCCCACTATGTCCGCATCTACGATAAACCATTTTATCATATCGATTAGCATTAATCATTTAAGTTCCCCTCCATTAATACGACACTTTTATTCTTGCATCTGTTTTAAACTAT
Source organism: Candidatus Niameybacter stercoravium (assembly GCA_018883975.1). Classification (GTDB taxonomy): domain Bacteria; phylum Bacillota; class Clostridia; order Lachnospirales; family Cellulosilyticaceae; genus Zhenhengia; species Zhenhengia stercoravium. Next base: position 19,227 of record JAHLFD010000245.1, on the reverse strand, counting down.
CCCATACATCTGGTGTTTCAAGACCTAATTTCCAAAGTGCATAACCTGCTAAATCATATTTATTAACAAGCCCCACACGTTTTTCAATTGTTGTGGCATCTTCTATCCATACTTGATATAAAGTACCACCGTCTATCATCTGCATGTAGTTTTGACCATGTTGGTCATCATATAGTGCTTCACTATTCCACTTACTTACTATACTTTTAGCTGCTGCCATACCATAAGCAGATGAACTCATACCGTCCTTTGTTTCTTTCCATATACGTGTATAAGTTGGCATACCTAGCACAAGCTTTTCTTTAGGTACTTCTTCAAGATTAATCTGAATTCCTTCTTCTACCCAAGTAAGCCCTGCCACGGGTCCTGCTATTTCAGAGCCACCCCAATGTTGGTCATAGGCCATTACAATGAAGTAGTCTACAACTTCTGCCACTCGTTCTCTTGAATAGTGTCCTGACCAAGCAGATGGCATATAAACGTCTACTGTAACACTAAGATTTTGTCTCTTAGCTTGTACAGATAGTTCTCTCATAAATTGTACCCATTCTTCTCCAAAGTCAGCTTGTACATTTTCTATATCAATATTAATACCATCAAATCCATATATATCTGCTGCTTCTAATAGCTGGTCAATCACATATTGTCTTTTAGCTGTACTTGTTAAAATTGTTTTAGTAAGCTCAGGTGATGTAAAGTTGTGACTCATAAGTGCCCATACTTGCATCCCTCTAGCATGTGCTTCATTGACATAAGCTTTAGATGCTCTATCTATTAATTTACCACTTTCATCTTCAAATTCAAACCAAGTAGGTGCAATGACATTAGCTCCTTTTATATTACGATATTTAGGTGTAGACCAATCCCCAGTTGACTTAACTGTCGTCTGATCCCATACAAGTTTTACCTTATCCTGTAAAGGCTTTGCCATAGGTGCTAAAGTGTATGCCTTCTCTTCCTTAATAGAAGTCTCTCCCTCTAGCTTTACATCACTTCTATCCATATAGCCTATAATACCATTTTCATCTCTTACTCTTAAATGGTCTCCAGTTTCTTTGTATACAACTACACTCTCTCCTTTTTGAGTAGTATCTGTAATTAATGATTTATTATCTGGATGTGTTCTTACACTCGCTTCCTTCTTCCTTACTACTCCTAACTTTTTAGGTGTTCTCGCATTAGACACAATAACTAAACGACCATCTTTACCCTTTTCAATTTCTACAGGATACTCTGCTTCTAGGTAACTTTCAGGAATATAAGCCTTATTATCTTTTACAATAACAGGATCAACTAACTCCATTTTCTCACCATTTACATCTATTACATTCTCCCCTGGCAAGATACGTTTTATCTCTTCTAAATTAGTAATGGTCAAAATTTCTTCTGCTGCATCATAGAAAATCTTATCATCTATATACTGCTTTGCAAATTCTGAAGAAACATAAATTTGATTTGCCTCTTCTATAATTGGCTTTTCCATATCTACTCTTGTATCTTCATAAACTACATTGATTTGGCCCTTTTTAAACTCACTGAAATATGTAAGCGGGTCAATGGTATCTTTACCTGGCATAAAAAGAACTGTACCTATAGCTATGCCCACAAGCAAAACACCTATAAGTAGTGTTAAGAATATCTTTTTTAACATGGTCTAACCTCCTTTATTTGATTCAGTATATCATATTTTTGATTTTTTTTGTTACAAGTAGGCAATAAAAACCTCCTTCTTATCATATAATAAATTAACTCACTCTTACTATGCATTTGATAGATTTATCCTCTTTACTTTTATGGTTCATTCCCTTATACTAATTTATATCTTTATATTTATTTATCTTAAAATACCGTGACTTTATGAAAGGATGTGAGTTGTATGAAAATCGAGAAAATTAGCGATACACAAATCCGAGTCACTCTAAATCATTCTGATTTACAAAATAGAGATATTAAAATCGGTGAGCTTGCTTATGGGTCAACTAAAGCTCAAGCACTTTTTAGAGATATGATGGCTAAAGCCTATGAAGACTTCGGCTTTGAGGCTGAAAATGTACCACTTATGATTGAAGCTGTTCCATTATCTACAGACAGCATCATGATTGTTGTAACAAAAGTTGATGACCCTAATCAAATAGAAGAAAGATTAGAAGCCATTGGTGAAAGGCCAACTCATCGTACCTTCAAAGAGTCTCTAGAAAATAAATTAAGCGATCTGCAAGCCTTAGCTAAAGAGACCCCTAAAGCTTCTACTACTGCTTCTCATACGCTTATGTATACTTTCAAGAATTTAGAGGATGTGACACATGCCTCTTGTTATATACAACATCTCTATTTTGGCGAGACGACTCTTTATAAATATGATAACCAATATTTTATGATTCTCGAACCTAATAAGAATAAAAAAACAAATACAGACATTTTAAAGAGTATGTTAAGTGAATTTGGCGAAGAAGGCACTGCTAGTGATTTAAATGAAACATTCCTTAAAGAACATGCAAAAGTTCTTATCGCTTCTAATGCATTAGATATACTCGTTCATTATTTATAAAAAGAGGGACATCCTAATAGTCTAAGACTATAGGACATCCCTCTTTTTTTATATTTTATGCTTCTTCTGTTGTTGCAAGATAATCATTGATTTTTTTGATTAATTCATCTACGTCCATACCGTGTACTGCACATGCATCTTCAATAGATTCCATTTGAGCTGATGGACAGCCAAGGCAATGCATACCTGCTTGCATAAGAATAGGAATAATACCTCTATCTACTTGGATAATTTGACCAATTACCATGTCTTTTGTCACTTGTTTAGCCATTTGTATATCCTCCTTTTTCAATGTGTATTTCACTTCTATATTATAAATAGAATAATTCTATTTATCAACTTTTTAAGAAATTAATTTTGTGCTGCTGCTGTAAGTTGTGGAATGATTTGTTTCTTTCTTGAGAAAACATCTTTTAAGAAAATGCTATCATCTTCTTTTGGAAGTTCAAAGGCACTCTCTACAATCCATTTTTCTGGCCCTACTGCAAATAATTCAGTACCACCAACAACTACATCTGTTACCATAAGAACTACAAGGCCTAACCCTTCTTGTTCTCTTAAGTTTTCCATTTCTGCAAGAATTTCATCTCTCATCTTATAGATGCTTTTGAAATCTCCAGTATTGATTTGAGCAACGGCTGTACTAAATTGACCCATTACAAATGGTTTACGATCCATATCAAGTAATTCTCTTGGTGTCATACCTTCAAGAGAAGTTCCTGCTGCAATAAGATCCATACCATACTCTTCAAGGTTAACTTCTGCAATTTTTGCAAGACGTTTTGCCATCTTAATATCAGTTTCTGTACAAGTCGGTGATTTGAAGATAAGTGTATCAGAAAGAATTGCACTAAGCATAAGACCTGCAATCTCTCTAGGTGGCATAATATTGTTTTCTTCATACATTTTTGACACGATTGTAGATGTACATCCTACAGGCTCTGCTCTTAAGAACACTGGCCCTACTGTATCAATATTTGCAATACGGTGATGATCAATAATTTCACAGATTTGTGCCTGTTCAATACCCATAGCACTTTGATCTCTCTCATTGTGATCCACTAAAATAACAGGTTTCTTTTGAATATCTAAAATATGACGTTTAGAAATAATCCCTTTTACTTTGCCATCTTCATCCACAATAGGGAAATGTCTATGTGTTGTATTAAGCATGATTTCTTTAACTTCATCAATAGTATCTTCTGTTTGGAAAAAGATAAGATCTTGTTTACCAATTAAGTGTTTAACAGAGATACTCTGAGAAATCATTTTAATTGTTTTAAAGAATGAGTAAGGTGTACAAATAATCGCACAGTTACCTTCTACTTTATGTGTAAAATCAAGTTCATCCATATCTTGATCTGTAATAATGACACAGCCTGCACCTGATTTAATTGCCATATCTACAAGAGGTTTATTACTTCCTGTAATAACAATGTCTACATCTTTAAGTCTATCATCTTCTGTAATAGAAGCTGTAGTAAAGACTTCACCTTCTACATAAGGTTGTGGATAATCACCACATACGATTTTACCTTCAAGTACTGCTGCAATATTTACAAATGGTGTACGGTATTTTTGAAGTACATTCCCATCTGTTAAACCAATATGAGTTTTTGCAATATCTGACATAGATACTACACCAGCTAATTTATGATCTGGATAAAGTATTGGAATCATAGGTCTTCTATTCTCAGTCATAACATCCCATGCTTTTTTTACAGAATCTACTGTGTAGACAGGTGGGATAGCATAGTACTTCATATCTTTTACTTGTGGCTTAATATGCTCGATTAAAGTCGGTGCTTCTACATTAAAATAATTTAATGCAAAGTTTGTTTCTTTGCTTACTTTGCCAAGTCTTACCGCTTTTACCTCTTCTAAACCTAACGCACGTTTAAGATGTGCATAAGCTATTGCTGAACATATAGAATCTGTATCGGGATTTCTGTGTCCAAATACATAAGTCTCTTTTCCCATAATTGTCTCCTTCATCTATTACGTACATTCACTGTCGTTTTGTACTTAATTTAGTATGTCCTTATTCTTTTTAAATCATTTATTGTTATTTATCTGCAAAAGAATAAGTAATCATAATACCTATACACATACATATTAAGGCAAAAAATCCAGTAAGGTTAAATGTAAATCCTGGATAAATAACTAAGACAGAACCTATTATAAGTCCTAGTATAGCCATATAAGTTGCTTGTTGATACTTTGATAACAACACTTTTACAATCTTAATGCCCAAAACAAGTCCAATAAGTATGCCGATTGCTACTGGTATAAGAATTGCAAAGTTAAATTCTGATACAGCTGTAATAACTGATGTATACACGCCTAAAGTAAGCATGATAAAAGAACCACTAATCCCAGGAATAATCATTGAAAATGCACTAATAGCACCTGCAAATATTAACCATAAAGACATACCTAGATTTATTTCTCTTAAAATAACTTCATTAGTCTCTGCATCTTTTGTTAATACCATTATCATCATTATTCCAAATGTAATAATAAATGGTATCCAGTTTTTAGAACATATTTTTTCTCCTGCTCTCGCATGATTGATTACCATAGGAATACTTCCTATAATAATCCCCATAAATAGAAAGTTAGTCGGCATATTGTATTTTTCAAATAAAAAAGTAATGGCATTACTAAAAACAAGAATACCTACAACTGCCCCTAGCCCTAGAGTTGCAAGAAATATAAAGTTCTTCTTTAAATGCTCTTTTTTAAGGCTTACTGCACCTAATAATTCATCATAGATGTTAAGTACAACCGCCATAGTGCCTGCACTCACACCCGGAATAACGTTAGATACACCTAAAATAATGCCATAAAAGATGTTCATAACATGCTTAATCATTTCGGACTCCTTTTAAAATATGTAGTATATACTTGTACTATTATAATCTCTCCCCTTGTTTATGACAATGTTTTACTTACCTATTATCTAATCCTTTCCTTATTAATGCCATTATCTATTAACCTAATTGTGTGCACCTCAATTAAAAACTTAAAATTATTATAAAATTCATAATAATATTTTTTTGTATTACTATTGACGTGTATACAGTATACATTATATAATAGGAGTGTACAGAAATTAACTAATAATTATTATCCTCTGAGTTATCAACTTTGCATTTTAGTTTATTATTAATTGGATAATAAGATGATTTTAAAAATAAAAGGAGTTGACCTTAAGATGTTTGAACAATGGAATGGTTTTATCGCAGGCGATTGGCAAAAAGAAGTTAATGTACGTGACTTCATCCAAAAAAACTACACACCATATGAAGGTGATGATTCTTTCTTAGCAGGTGCTACAGAAAGAACAACTAAATTATGGGACGAAGTAGCAGCACTTATGAAAGAAGAACTTGCAAAAGGAATCTTAGATGTTGAAACAAAAATTCCTTCAACAATTACTTCTCACGGTCCTGGCTACCTTGATAAAGATTTAGAACAAATCGTAGGTTTCCAATCAGATGCACCTTTAAAAAGAAATATCATGCCAAACGGTGGTATGCGTACTGTAAAAAATGCTCTTGAAGCTTACGGATATGAGTTAGATAAAGACACACAAGAAATCTTCTCTAAATACCGTAAAACACACAATGATGGTGTATTCTCAGCATATACAACAGATATTAAAAAAGCTAGACACTCAGGTATTATCACAGGTCTTCCAGATGCTTATGGCCGTGGCCGTATCATCGGTGACTACCGTCGTGTTGCATTATACGGTGTAGATAGATTAATTGCTGATAAAGAAGCTCAAAAAATTACACTTGAAGTTCCAAGCATGACAGAAGATATCATCAGACTTCGTGAAGAAATTACAGAACAAATCGGTGCTTTAAAAGAACTTAAAGTAATGGCTGCAAGCTATGGTTTCGATATTTCTGCTCCAGCTCAAACAGCTAAAGAAGCTGTTCAATGGACATACTTCGCTTACCTTGGTGCTATCAAAGAACAAGATGGTGCTGCTATGTCACTTGGCCGTACATCTACATTCCTTGATATCTACATGGAAAGAGACCTTAAAGCTGGTATTATTACAGAATCAGAAGCTCAAGAATTAATGGATCACTTCGTAATGAAATTACGTATGGTTCGTTTCCTTCGTACTCCAGCATACAACGAATTATTCTCAGGAGACCCAACATGGGTAACAGAATCAATCGGTGGTATGGGTCTTGACGGACGTACACTTGTTACAAAAAACAGCTTCCGTGTACTTCACACATTAATCAACTTAGGACCAGCTCCAGAACCAAACTTAACAGTACTTTGGTCTAAAAACTTCCCACAAGGATTTAAAGACTTCTGTGCTAAAGTTTCTATCCAAACAAGCTCAATCCAATACGAAAACGATGATCTTATGAGAGCTTACTGGGGTGATGACTACGGTATCGCATGTTGCGTATCTGCAATGAGAATTGGTAAACAAATGCAATTCTTCGGTGCTCGTGCTAACCTTGCTAAAGCATTACTTTACGCTATCAACGGTGGTAAAGATGAAAAACACGGTGACCAAGTTGCTCCACAATTTGCACCTGTTACTACAGAATACCTTGAATTCGATGATGTTTGGGCTAAATACGATACAATGATGGATTGGTTAGCTGAAACATATGTAAATGCATTAAATATCATTCACTACATGCATGACAAATACTGCTACGAAAAACTCGAAATGGCTCTTCATGATAAAGAAATCCTTCGTACTTTCGCAACAGGTATCGCTGGTCTTTCAGTAGCAGCTGACTCATTATCAGCTATCAAACACGCTAAAGTTAAACCAATCAGAAATGAAGATGGTCTTGTAGTTGATTACGATATCGAAGGTGAATACCCAGCATATGGTAACAACGATGATAGAGTTGATGAAATCGCTGTTAAGATTACAGAAACATTCATGAACAAAATTAGAAAACACAAAACATACAGAAACTCTTACCCAACTATGTCTATCTTAACAATCACATCAAACGTAGTATATGGTAAGAAAACAGGTAACACTCCAGACGGACGTAAAGCTGGCGAACCATTTGCACCAGGTGCTAACCCAATGCATGGTAGAGATACAAAAGGTGCTATCGCATCTCTTGCATCAGTTGCTAAACTTCCATACCAACATGCTGAAGATGGTATCTCATACACATTCTCAATCGTTCCAGGTGCTCTTGGTAAATCGGAAGATGAACGTATCAGCAACCTTGTAGGTATGTTAGATGGTTACTTCGTACAAGATGGTCACCACTTAAACATCAACGTATTCGATCGTGAAACATTACTTGATGCTATGGATCACCCAGAAAAATATCCACAGCTTACAATCCGTGTTTCTGGATACGCTGTAAACTTCATTCGTCTTACAAGAGAACAACAATTAGACGTTATCAACAGAACATTCCACGAAAAATTCTAATTTATTAAATCTTTATTAGGTTAAGAGGATACACACTTATCCTCTTAACTATTACATTACGGGAGGTATAAGACATGATAGGTAGAATTCACTCAGTAGAAACCTGCGGTACTGTAGACGGGCCTGGGATTCGTTACATCTTATTTACACAAGGCTGCCCCCTTCGTTGTAAATACTGTCACAATCCAGATACTTGGAAAATGAATGATGGGAAAGAAGAAGATACCAACACTCTTATTCAAGATATCAAAAAATATAAATCATTTATGACTTGCTCAGGTGGCGGTCTCACTATAAGTGGTGGAGAACCTCTTCTTCAACCTGACTTTGTCAGAGATATGTTTATGAAATGCAAAGAGGAAGGCATTCATACCTGTCTTGATACTTCAGGCTTTGTTAACATTGAAAAGGCTGATCCTGTTCTTGATTATACTGACCTCGTTTTACTTGACATTAAGTCTTATAATCCTACTGTATTTAAAGATTTAACTGGTGTTCCTTTAGATCCAACGCTAGCATTTGCTCAGCACCTAAAAGAACGTAATATCCCAGTATGGATTCGTTATGTTTATGTTCCAGGCTTAACGGATGATAAAAAAGATATTGAAGACTTAGCACAGTTTTTAACTACTCTTCCAAACGTACAGAGAGTAGATTTACTTCCATTCCATAAAATGGGCGAGTTCAAATGGGAACAACTCGGTTATGAGTATTCTCTCTTCGATACTGAACAACCTTCTAAATCAGAAGTTGAAGAAGTTAAAGAGATTTTTAAGAAATATAACTTACCGATTTATGCATAAATCACAATTCCTTTAAAATATAAAAAGAGCATGTAGCTGCCCCTACATGCTCTTTTCTTCTATTTCTTCTGTTTTATTTTTGTCTTTAAATAATTTCTTCCATAAAGATGGTTTCTGCGTGTTTTGTTCTAATAAAGCAATCTCTTTTCGCATTTTCTGCATCTCTCGCATGGTTTCATCCATCTTCTTATAATACTCTTCATTCTTTTGCTGCTGGCTTACCTCTAATTCTGACAGCTTCTTATCCATCATAATATCCATTTCTTGTGTCAATTCCTCATGCAGCTGCCTCTTGTTTTCTTCCCCATACTCTACTAAGGTTTGTTTAAGCATTTCTTTGATAATCATCGTAAACTGCTTTACTTTCTGATCATCTTTATCTCCAATATCAATGTCCTCTCCTACTAATGGAATAACCTTAGCATTTGTAGCACTTACTTGTGTAAGTGATTCTAGCCCTTCCTGATCTAATGTATGTATGACGTTACGTATTCCCTTAAGCTCCAATCCCTGCTCTCTCAATTCTTTAATCTGCTGTAGTATTGTAATGTCTTTTTGCGTATAGATACGATGCCCTTGGCTATTTCTATGTATTTGAAGATCTAGTTCTTTCTCATAATATCTTAGAACATAAGCTTCAATATCTAAAATAGTGGCCACTTCTTTAATCGTATAAACTTTTTCGTTCATTGATTTGCCCCCTATCTTTTGTATAAAGACCCTTTTTCTCAATTATACCATATTTTTCCATACTTTCAATAATATTATTTATTCTCTTCACAACATCTTTGTATAGTCTCTTTATAATAAGCATATACTTTGAAAGTCAAATTATTTGTTAATCAAAATTTATTTCACGAGGTGTTATATGTCAATATCAAAACTTATTATAGGTCATTTAAGACCAAAATTCCCAGTTATCCAAGGTGGTATGGGAGTAGGCGTATCTTTAAGCTCATTGGCTGGAAGTGTAGCAAAATGTGGTGGTATAGGAATCATTTCAGGCGCACAAATTGGCTATAGAGAAAAAGACTTTATTAAGAATACACTTGAAGCAAATTTACGTGCTCTTGCAGATGAAATTCATAAAGCACGTTTAAAAGCACCAGAAGGTATTATTGGCGTTAATTTAATGGTCGCCATGAAACACTATGGTGAATATGTAAAAAAGGCTGTAGAGTCTAAAATTGACCTTATTATCTCAGGCGCAGGACTTCCTTTAGATCTCCCACTCTATACAAAAGGTTCTAATACTCAAATTGTCCCTATTGTGTCTTCTGGTAAGGCTGCTAATATTATCTGTAAACACTGGGATAGGAAGTACCAATGTGCACCTGATGCTATTGTAGTGGAAGGCCCTCTTGCAGGTGGTCATTTAGGCTTCCATGCTGATGTACTTGATAATCCTCCTGTACTTATGGATCTTGTTAAAGAAGTTAAGGCAATAGCCCTAGAATATGGTCAAAAATATAATAAATCTATTCCTGTTATTGCTGCTGGTGGTATTTATACAGGCGAAGATGTGGCACGCGCACTAAAAGAAGGTGCCGATGGTGTACAAATGGCAACACGCTTTGTAACAACTCATGAATGTGATGCTGATTTAGCCTTTAAAGAAGCCTATATTCACTCCACAGAAGATAGTATAGGTATTATTAAAAGCCCTGTAGGTATGCCAGGACGTGCTATTTTGAATGATTTTATCACTAACCCTCGTGGTAATAAAGCTTGCTTCTTCCACTGTCTTCATAAGTGTGGTGTAACAGATATTCCTTATTGTATTTCTAGTGCCCTTATTCATGCCGTTAATGGTGATACGGAAAATGCATTGCTATTCTGTGGCAGTAATGCTTATAAAGCTACTCATATTGAGCATGTAGAAGATATCTTTACAGAAATCCATAGTATTTTAGCAGAAGCATAGTCATTTATAGAGCTTGTATACTATAACTACTTATCTCGTATCTAATAGGAGACTCATAACATAAAAAGAGGTATGACTCATGTTCATACCTCTTTTACTATTCTCTATCTTTATTAACAAATTTTGTATATTGTCCAAGCCATACAAGTTCTACTGTACCTGTTGGACCATTTCTTTGTTTTGCAATAATAACTTCACCAATGTTCTTCTTATCTGAATCTGGGTGATAATACTCATCTCTATATAAGAACATAACAACGTCAGCATCCTGCTCGATAGCTCCAGATTCCCTAAGGTCTGATAACATAGGCCTATGGTCTGCACGGGCTTCACACGCACGAGAGAGCTGTGATAAAGCAATTACAGGTGCCTGCATCTCTCTAGCAAGTGCTTTTAGAGAACGTGAAATCTCTGAGATTTCCTGCTGTCTTGAGTCTGATTTTGAACTACCTGTCATAAGCTGCAAGTAGTCAATCATAATAAGGTCTAGTCCTTTTTCAAGTTTCAGCCTACGACACTTAGCTCGCATTTCCATGACAGAGATACCAGGTGTATCATCTATAAAAACATCTGCAGCACTTAGATTAGGGATAGCCATAGCAATACGGTCCCAATCTTCTGGCTCTAAGTTACCTGTACGTACTTTCTGTGCATCTACTAGTGCTTCTGCACATAGCATACGGTTTACGAGCTGGTCTTTTGCCATTTCCAGACTGAATACAGCTACTTTTTTCTTATGCTTTACAGCTGCGGTTTGAATAATATTCAGTGAGAAAGCTGTCTTACCCATAGAAGGTCTAGCAGCAACTAGAATAAGGTCAGAAGGTTGCATCCCTGCTGTTTTATAGTCTAAGTCAATAAACCCAGTAGGTACACCTGTAATACCGCCTTTTGTAACATGTGCCTGTTCTATTTTATCGATAGAAGTAACAACGATTTCATTAATATGTGAGAAATCTTCTGTTTGGACATTTTGAGTAATATCAAAAATTTGCTTTTCTGCAAATCCCATAATATCATGAAGTCCCTCTTCGCCTTCATAGCTTTTCGCACTAATATCTTGACTAGCTTTAATAAGCTTTCTAAGCATTGATTTCTCTTGTACAATCTTTGCATATTCCTTAATATGTGCAGAAGTTGGAACGATGGTTGCAAGCTCCGCTAAATAGCTAATGCCACCCACCTGTTCTAGAACCCCTTTTTCAGATAACCTATTTTGAATCGTAACAAGGTCTACAGGACTGTTAGAAGTATAAAGCTCCATAATAGCACTATAAATTTCCTGATGATCCGGCCTATAAAAATCCTTTGGCTTTAAAGTTTCAGTAGCTACTATAAGTGCTTCATGATCCATAATAATGGCGCCGATTACGGATTGCTCTGCTTCAATATTATGTGGAGGAATACGCATTATTTGTGACTCATCCATAGACGTTCCTCTCTTCCTTAGTATGAATTATTTTGATTCAACTGTGCAGACAGTAACTTCTGCTGTTACTTTTGGATGTAATTTAATCTCTACTGTTTTTGTTCCTACTGCTTTAATAGGCTGAGCAAGATTGATTTTTTTCTTATCTACTTTAATACCAAAAGCAGCTTGAATACTTTCTGCAATCTCTTTTGTTGTTACAGAACCAAATACGCGTCCGCCTTCACCTGTTTTAATAGGAATATTTACTTTTTTCTCATGAATTAATGCTTTTGTTTCGTTAGCTGCATCTAATTCTTGTTGTTTTTTCTTATCTTCAGAACGTTGCTCTACTTTTCTTTGATTAAGATTAACTGCATTCGCTTCTACTGCTAAACCTTTTGGGAAAAGAGCATTTCTAGCGTATCCATCTTTAACTTCTAAAACATCACCTTTTTTACCTACTTTTTTTACATCTTGTGTTAAAATAACTTTCATTCTATTCACCTTCCTGTTTATAATCATTAATTGCTTCTCTAAGTTTTACTTTCATATCTTCAACTGTTGTATCTTTAAGCTGGGCACCTGCAATATTCTTATGCCCGCCTCCACCTAGCATCTCCATAATACGTTGAACATTCATATCACCTAGAGCTCTTGCACTAACTTGTAAATCAGGGCCATTAACTGTAATAACAAATGTAGTCTGTATACCCTTAATAGTAAGCAGTTCATCAGCAATTTGAGCTGCTATAATATTAGAATGCATATGATTGTTAGTTACAACAGCCACAGCAATATCTTCATCCCATATTTCAGCATCTTTAATCGTCGCTGCTTTAATCTTATACGTTTCCATATCATTTTGAAATAACATACGTACCCTTGTACTATCTGCACCAGCCCTTCTAAGGAAGGCTGCAGCCTCAAAAGTCCTTACCCCTGCTTTAAAGGCAAAGTTTTTAGTATCTACTGTAATCCCTGCAAGAAGTGCATCTGCTTCTATCTGAGTAAGCTTTACTTTATCTGCAAGATAAATAAGAATCTCTGAAATCATTTCACTTGTTGAAGAGATAAACGGTTCAATATAAGTAAGTACTGCATTCTCGATGTAATCTGTGCTTAATCTATGGTGATCAAATACAACTATATTGTCTGTCTTATCTAAAAGCGCTGGGTACTCTAAATAACTCTTTCTATGAACATCTACAAGGACAACTAATGTCTGTTTAGTAAGTTCTTGGTCTGCTCTTTCTTTTGAAATAAACAAATCTTGATACTCAGGTAATTCTATAATTCTACTATAAAGTTCCTGTACTGCAAAGGTAGAGTCCTGTAAAATAATATGGGCTTTCTTACCCATAAGGGTAGCAGCTCTATAAACACCCATAGCTGCACCTAAACAGTCCATATCAATATTCTGATGCCCCATAATAAGAACTTTATCAGCCTCATGTAATAGCTCTTTAAAAGCATAAGCTTTAATTCTTACTTTTACACGTGTACTCTTCTCAACCTCTTTAGTTTTACCGCCATAAAACGTATATTTATCATTTTTCTTAACAATCGCTTGATCCCCGCCACGACCTAATGCAAGGTCAAAAGCAGCTCTAGCGTCTTCTTTAGAACCAATAAGGGAGTCAAAATTACGCCCTATACCAATGCTTACAGTAACAGGTAAATCATTACCTACCTGAATATGTCTAAGCTCATCTAAAATATCAAATTTACGATTTTGCATCTTCTCTAGATTTTCTTGAGTAAAGAAAATCATATAACGATCCCTATCAAATTTACAAACTGCTACATCATTATTTTTAAACCATATATTAATCTTTCTATCAATGATAGCTCCTAACATAGGTCTTCTAACTTCTTCTATGCTTTGCATAATCTCTTCGTAGTTATCAATATAGATATAACCTACCATGCATCGTTGCTTCTTAACTTGTTCTTCTAACTCTTTTTGAGTCGTTGTATCAATAAAGTATAATACATATTGGAAGTTAGAAGCATTTTCTACATCTATAACTTTGTTACAGATCATATGATAATGCTGTTCGTTCTTTAAGATATCTCGCTCATAGAGCTCTGTTTCTTTTGGCAAGTTCTCCATTTGAAAGTCTGGGAATATAGCACGTATATTCTTATCTATATCTTCTTCCTCATCTAATATACTTCTGAAAGATTCATTACTCCATACAATGGTTCCAATTTTATCAATAACAACAATAGGAATAGGCGAATCTATAAACATATCTTTTTTAATTTTACCTAAAGCATTAACTTGATCTAATATTTCGGCTTGCATGTGCGATTTTAAACGCTTTTCTAACATAAAACTATATGCAAGCATACCTACAAAAATCAAAGCTTCAAAAATGCCAAAAAAGGTGTTAAAGTAAATTCCTACTATCCCTTGTATTATTCCAAATACAAAACACACCTGGGCAAAGCGTATTATATAGGCCATATAACCTAATGGATTCTTTTTCTTTGTACTCATCGTCTCTACCTTCCCTAGCTAAACAATAATATCAACTTTTCTAAGATTAAATAAAGTATCTCCAAGTCCAATAATCATCATTATGAATGGTGTAGTCCAAAACATCATTAAACTGAGTACAATACTGATCACCTTAAGGCCTGAGCTCCATTTACTTTTTCTAATAATCATAATCAGCGCTACAATCCCTATAAGCTGTAATAAATAGCTTATAAAATAGTAAAGATTAATGCCAAGTGCTGTAAGTGAATCATTTCCTCCTGCACTAAATTGAACAATAAATCCTGCAATTAAAAATAGCCCTGCCATCCATTTAGAAAACTTGAAATTTACAAGTTGTGTAAGAGATGCCATACGCCACTTTTTCATTCTTCCAATTAGAGTAATGATTGCTGTACTTAATAACCCTATAACAATACCTGCTTCTAATAACATGGCAGGATAGGTGTACTTAAATAAAGAAATGATCTTTGGAAGCTGCTCTTTAATAACCTTCATTTGCACTGCCATTTGTTCAGACAGGTTAGTCATCTGACTCATTTCTTCTATCATTTTGATATATTCTACTTTAAAGGCGTCTAACAAGGCATTATACATTGCTATATAATCGATTTGTAAATACTTCATGGCTACAATATAAATATAGAATAACCCAACTGTCCCTACCCCTGTATACATAGCAACATGAGGTACAGGATACTGTTTTCTATAACATGCTACTAATATATGCGCAGGAGCTACCACACTAATCAAATATAATAATGCCTCATCTAATCGCATAGTCATGACAAAAATAAGTATACTAATCACCACATGCATTATTATATCTCTTGTATAGTTTCTTTTGCTACTCATTAAATAGATAGCCATAGGGGCCATTAATAAAGGTACTAAAAAGATAAGTGTACTAGAATATATGCCTATAATCCCTAATGCAATATATAAAAGGCTTATCATCAATAACTTTACATACTGTCTTATATCTTGATTCATAGCTTTTTAATCCTCCTCAATGAGTCCTCTATATTATATCATAATTTAGAGATTATATATAGTCCCCCACTATAGGCACCTCTCTATCTTATAGATAAAAAAAAGCACTGCTAAAAGCAGTGCGTGTGCATATTGTGTGTGCGCTTATTTGTCTCTCTATATAGTGCTGAATTGAATTTAATAATTCTTAATTAGTCTTGAGTATATGGTAAAAGTGCTATATGTCTTGCACGTTTGATAGCAACTGTAAGTTTGCGTTGTGCTTTAGCAGAGTTACCTGTAATTCTTCTAGGAAGAATTTTACCTCTTTCAGAGATAAACTTTTTAAGTGTGTTAATATCTTTGTAGTTGATTTTTTTGATGTTATCACCTGCAAATTGATTAACTTTACGTCTTCTACGGTTACGTCTTTTTTGCATTGCCATGGTATTTTCCCTCCTTTTAAGTGATTTAGAATGGTAAATCGTCGTCTTCTTCCATAGTAGTTGGCATAAAACCATCTACTGGACCAGCTGAAGGATTAGTTGAGGCAGGGGACATACTTTCAAGTGGGCTATTTGTCATAACACCTCTTGATTCGGCTGAAGATTTACTTTCTGCAAAATGTTGCTCTTCTACAACAATCTCAATTGATGTATGTTTCACTTTTTGTTGGTCTTCCCAACTATTAGTTTGGAGTCTACCTACGACTGCAACCATTTGTCCTTTTCTAAAGAACTTTTCTGCAAATTCTCCGGCTTTCCCAAAAGCAACTATATTAAAGAAGTCCACATCTGGTTCTCCCTGTTTTGCAAATTGTTTTCTAACAGCTAGTCCATATCTTGCGACTGCAACTGGATTGGCAGATTGTGAATAACGTACTTCTGGATCACGTGTTAAACGTCCCATTAGGATAACTTTATTCATATCATAACCTCCTTCTTACGGTTATTATTATTTTTCGTCAAGACGTACGATTAAGTAACGAAGAACAGTTTCTGTGATACGAAGTCTGCTTTCAACTTCTGCTGGAGTTGATGTCTCAGCATTGAATTGAATGAAGTAGTAGAAACCTTCTTTTTGTTTGTTGATTTCATAAGCAAGTTTTCTTTTGCCCCAATCATCAACGTTAGTAACTTCACCACCGAAACGAGCGATTAATTCTTTCACTTTTTCAAGGTTAGCTACTTTTTCTTCTTCACTTAAAGTTGAGATAAATACTAGTGATAATTCGTAGTTTTTCATCTTGGCACCTCCTTTTGGACTTTGGCCCTACATCTTGTGTAGAGCAAGGATTACATTACAGTTTACTATCTTATCATAAACAGGTAATGAATACAAGCTTTTTAACGAAAAACATGCTGGATAATGTTGCTTTTAAGCTTCAGAATCTGCATGTTTTAAAATTTTTTTCACATTTTTTTCAAACTTATCACGCGGTAACATAACAATATGTTTACATTCTTCGCAGCGCAGCTTGAAATCCGCACCAACTCGTAAGACTTCCCAGGCATTAGTCCCACAAGGGTGCGGTTTCTTCATCTGCACTACATCTCCAACTTGATAGTTCACTTCTTTACCCTCCTTTGATTAATTACCATTTTTAATTCTTATTATACATGATTTTTCAAGAATTATAAATTAAATCCTTTTATAATAGAAAAGAGAAACTTCCGATTATCGAGCTAGACAATAAAATTTCCTTAGAATATAAAAAGTAGGCTCGTAAGCCTACTTTTAATTTATATTATCTTTTACATTCCTATCTTTGAATTTCTTTATATATTTATTAACTAGTGGAATATATTGAATATCATCTAATGTAACTATCTTAGTTAATATGCACCCAATACTATAAATTAAAACTGCTACTGGTACTATAATTAATGTCGATTTTATCACACTATGTGTAACCCTTATAAACCCTTTATATAGGAAGAAACTCATTACACCCATACCTATTGAAACAATCATAGGCTTTGTGATTACTTGTTTCCATTCTATCTTAACCTTCAATACCCTTTTAATAGCTATTAAATTAAGGATTGTATAAATCATATAGCAAATAGTTGTACTAATAGTTATTCCATAAATATGAATAGCAGGATTGGATAATAATACTATATTTAAAACTATTTTTACAGCTAACGCTACTACTACATATATTGTCACATAATATTGTTTACCTATCGCTTGCAATACACCTGTTGTAAGTTGAGATATAGTCATGAATATAATAGCCATTGCCCCTACTGTAAATAAGCTACCGCCATCTGGAGCTGAGGCATAAATCAACTGCATGATTGGTTCTCCAAATAAAGTTAATCCAACTGTTGCTGGCATTGCAATAAGCATACCGATCTTTAGTATTCTATTGATTTTATGTGTTAGTCCCTTTTGATCTTTTCTAGCATGATCACCTGCTATAGCAGGAATTGAAGAAGTCACAATTACAGCAATAATCCCTACAGGTATATTAATAAACTGTGTATACTTACTTAGAAATTGTCCTGATAAACTTGTAACTATAGTTTGTGTATCCATGAGAGCAGCATTTGTAACTGGTATCCTACTAATCTCTCCTGTATTCCTCAAATATTCTACTGTATCAGGTAAATAATGGAATAACATTGTATTATCTATTAATGTCATTAAAGCAAATAAGGCGGCTGTCATTACGATAGGTATGACAGTAATAAGTAATTGCCTAATAATATGTCTATTCGTTGGATAGATAGATTTAACTACACCTACATCCTCTATTTTATTATATTGAGAAGACGTTATTTTATATATAATAACTATCGCTATAACCCCGGCTATAGCTCCTATACCTGTCCCTAATGTACCCCCCATAGCAGCTATTTTAACGCCATATGGAAGGAATAATGAAGCTAATAATACGCTGAAAATAGCATTAAAAAGTTGTTCTACTGTCTGTGAAATAGCTGTAGGCATCATATTACCCATTCCTTGAAAATAGCCCCTCATGACTGCCATCAAACTTACTATAACAACTGTTGGTGCTAGTGCTTTTAGAGGGAGGACTATATCTTCTCCTCCTTTTAAGAGATGAGCTATCTTATCCGCTCCAAACCATAAACCTAAAGCTAAAATTATACTAATACTAGCTGTATAGATAAATGTAATTTTAAATATCTTCTTAGCATCATTATAAGCTTTAAGGCTCATACACTCTGCTATCAATCTAGCAACAGCATTTGGAATCCCTAAACAACTTATTGTAATGATTAATATATACACTTGATATGCCAGCGCATATATAGCACTTCCTACATCACCTAATATGTTAACAATAGGAATTCTATATAGCACCCCTATTATTTTACTTATAAATGTTGCAATACTTAAAATAAGAATACCTTTAGCAACTTGCTTACCTGTAATCTTCTCTTCCATCTCTTGGCCTCTATTCCAATTATATCTTCTTTTAAGTTCTATCTATCGATTATAATATGGAATTTTTTAAATGTCTAGACAATATAATTTTCTACATAACAAAAAAACAGCTTAGATATTATCTAAGCTGTTTTTTAAAGGCGGCAACCAGATTTGAACTGGTGATGAAGGTGTTACAGACCTCTGCCTTACCACTTGGC
>JAHLFD010000244.1:0-8310 GCA_018883975.1 Candidatus Niameybacter stercoravium | reverse complement strand
ACCTAGCATATTCCAAATCCATTTTATTTATTATTTAATCCAAACTTTTGTACCTAAAGGTATAGTTTGATAAAGCCATTGACTATTTTCCGGTGAAAGTCTAAGACATCCATGAGAAGCTCTTTCTCCTAACTGTCCCTGTCCTCCTAACACATATCTCCCCCCTACATCAAACATGACTGAATGATACAGATAATCTCCAAATAAATGGAGTGCATTTTTGCAACGGTATCCTTTGTTCATTCCAAAGGCTGGCACATAAGCTTGGACTTCAAATTCGCCTGTTGGTGTAGGTGTTTTATTGTTTCCTGTAGAAGTTGGCATACTTCTTAAAAGCTTCCAGCTTCCTTCTTTATTCTCAAAAACATAAGTTCTTTGTCTATAAAGGTCTGTCCAGATAAAATACGGTGTTTTACTTTTAACCTGCTTACTGTTAACATAGCCTTCTATGACTTCGTTTGGCACTTGTTCTTTACATACAATCGGATTAGGTGGAATGCTTACACTATTCCAAGGTACCTCTATCTTCTTACCCTCTTTTAATAAATAATAATAATAGCCATCTTCTGCTGCCCATACCTCTACTTTTTCCCCTTTTTTAAAACCTTTCGTATCATACTTCATAGTTCCTATAATCTTAGATTCTGGAAAAAGCTTGTTCATATAAGTCTCTAAAGTTTCATTTTGATGGCGTGTATAACTTTTCAAAAGACTTTCTGTATGTTGCCCATAACTTTTATAAGGAACAGCCATCCTAATCGCATCAGTTTGGATTTCTGCTACCATAGTACTTGCATGAACGACTTCCTGGTTTAAGGCATAAAGCCCTTCATGAAGAGGATAATATTCATCTGGCATAAGCTCTTGAATGGTAAATTGATCCTCTATCAGTTCTTTTCCATTCCAAAATACGCTAACTATTTGTACCTGAATGATTTCATCTGAAATATTATGTACGAAACCTGGTGCAAGTTCTATATAATGGGTACTCATATTATACTTTTCTTTAAGCGTGCATAACTCCCCTTCAATGCTTAAATCATAGTATTCACTCAATCCCCTAAGTGGAATAAGCACTTCATCTCCACACTTTAATGCATAGCTTAATACATTTCCTATGTAAATCTTCTCTGTATGTAAAGTAGTAACTTGGTTAGTCAAAGATTTTATTTCGGGTACTTTAGGCAGTACTTCTGTATCCTCCTTTAAAGTTAAATGCATATAATCTTCATAAGAAGTTACTTCAAATCCTATTTGCCTTAAATCAGAAAGCCTTACATAATTAACATCACTTAAGTAATACATAGGATAAATCTGCTCATTCACCTTAACCCTCATGGTGCTTTTTTGCATAAAACCAATAGGTGCAGGCCTAAAAAAAGATGTAGATAGACTCTCTCCTTTATAATCTTTAGCCATTTGTATACACTGATCAATAATATCTTGATCTAATTCTGTAAGCTGCTGTGGTATGGCATCGCTCCATATACCAGCTTTTTTCAAACTTGCAATGTAAGGGTCTTCATCAGGAACTTGTGTATATATAGGTGAAAGCCTTAAGGTATAGCAAAGCATTCTTGCAAAATCCCTTTGATTTATAATGTCCTCCTGGCTTATAAAAGTTTGAAAGCGAATTGGTTCTATATTTAATGCTTCTTGGATCTTTTGATTAATCTGCCAGAGCTCTTCCAATTCTTCTTGACATTCTAACTCTTCTACCTGCTCATAAAGCTCTTCCTCTACTGGGAACTCGCTATTAATCTCCTGTTCTTCTACTTGCTTTGCTTCTATCGTATACCCCATTAGACTGAGACATAGTAATCCTGCTAAATAAATTCTTTTTTTCTTTGGCATATTAAGACTCCTTTTGTTCCATTTTTTACCATTTTAGTATAGCAAACTCTTTATTTATATTCAATCTTTATAAATATTAAAATATTGAATTATTTTATAAAAATATGTATAATTTGAGTAAAATAACAAGGAGGCTGCTATGAAAAAACGCTCTCATACTCAAAGAATGCTTTTAAATATTATCATCACTTTACTACTTATTACCCTTGCCGTATGTGGAAGTATCATTGTCTTTTCTAAAAGCTTTGATTACACCTTTAATATGATTGAAGAAGACCAAAATCGTCCAACCCTTCCTAATATACATACTCTGCAGCTTCAAGTAGATGAACAAACTACAGCCCAGACACTTGCCAAACTTCTTCACGATGAACATTTTATAGGTAACCAGTTTTGGTTTATAGTAGAGGCTAAACTCTCTGACTTTGAAGATGACTTATATCCAGGCACTTATACCATTAGTAGTAATATGACTAATCATGATATTGTAAAGCTCCTTACTACAAATCCTGATACGCTAGAGGAAGTTCAATTTACTATTCCTGAAGGCTTTACTATTACCCAAATTGCCAATCGTCTAGAAGATAAACAAATTGTAAGCAAAGAAGCTTTCCTAAATGCCATAGAAAATAAAACATATGATTATGACTTCTTAAAAGATATTCCTGAAGGAGGCACGTATAAATTAGAAGGCTATCTCTTCCCTGATACTTATCGTATTCACAAAAATGCCTCAGCCGAAGAAATTATCTCTATCATGCTTAGACGTTTTGAAGAGATTACAAGTCGTTATAATCAGTATCTCTATAATTCAGACTATACACTTCATGACATCGTAACCATTGCTTCTATTATTGAACGTGAAGCTAAGCTAGAACAAGAGCGTCCTACTATATCCGGTGTTATTTATAATCGCCTTAATCAACAAATGAAATTACAAATGTGCTCTACCATTCAGTATGCTTTGCCTGAACGTAAACAAAGGCTTACTTATGAAGACCTCTCTTTAGACTCTCCTTATAACACCTATCTTTATGAAGGTCTTCCACAAGGTCCTATCTGCACTCCTGGTGAAAGTTCTCTTCGTGCTGCTTTTATGCCTGAAGAACATGATTATTATTATTTTGTACTAGAAGATGCTTCTACCAGCAAGCATGCTTTCAGCCAAACTGCTGAAGAACATAATTTTTATAAGACTCGCTATAAACAATCTCAAGATATTAATTTTGTAGATTAAAAAGGTGTTACAGCATACCTAAAAGGATATGTTGTAACACCTTTTTTAACTTTTACTAAGTTCCTGATAAAGTTTTTTCAAAGCTTTTTTCTCTATACGTGAAACATAAGACCTGGAAATACCCATTTGCTCTGCTATTTCACGCTGTGTTTTTTCTTCTGTATTATCCAGCCCATAACGCATTCTTAGAATAAGCTTTTCACGTGGTTTAAGTACGCGTCCAATCTTATCATATAACTTCTTAATTTCTATTCCAAAATCTACTTGATCAAAGATAGATTCACTCTCCGTAAAAAGCACATCTAATAAGCTAATTTCATTTCCCTCTTTATCTATACCTATAGGGGAATGGATAGATGTTTCATTCTTTTCTTTCTTGCTTGACCTAATGCTCATTAAAATTTCGTTTTCGATACATCTAGCAGCGTATGTTGCTAGCTTTGTTCCTTTAGATGTATCAAAAGAGGTAATCCCCTTAATAAGTCCAATAGTTCCTGTAGAAATAAGGTCGTCCATATCTTTATTTAAATTACTATACTTTTTAACAATGTGTGCCACTAATCTTAAATTACGTTCAATAAGAATATCCTTGGCCTCTTCACTTCCTTTACCTAATTGTTCTAAATAGTACTTTTCTTCTTCTGGTGTAAGGGGTTGTGGAAAAGAGGATATACTACTAAAATAAGAAAAACAAAAAAAAGGCAACATTTCGGCACACCTCCATAAAAAATGGGTTCATACTTATTGTATGAATGTGCGCACAAAATGTGCCCGTACAATTTGTATTTTCTTGTAAAGAGCTTATACTATTTTAAAAAATTAGTCTAAAGAGGTTGTTCTTTACGTAGAAGTGCTGGTACAGTTACATCCTCTTCTACTTTAAACTTAACAATTTGAAGTGGATGTGGTGCAGATTCAATACTGTTACCTTCCGCATCCCACATTTCTTCAATCTTAACACTGATAAACGGTCTATTTGGTAATAAAATCTCTACTGTATCACCTACAGAGAACTTTCTTCTTTGTTCAATTGTTACAAGTTTTGTTTCTTTATCATAATCAATAACCATACCTGAGAAATCATAGTTACGTACATAAGAGTTATGTCCGTAAGTTTGATCGTCACTTGTTGGTTTATGTTCATAGAAACCTGTAGAAAACTCTCTATGACTTGCCTTACCTACCTCTTGAAGAAAATAACTACGTTTTTCTTCAAAGGCTTTTGGATCTTCTAAATAAGTGTCGATAGCTTCTCTATAAGCTTTAACAACTGTTGCTACATAAAGAGGTGTCTTCATACGTCCTTCAATTTTAAAGCTGTAAATGCCGCTTTCAACAAGCTCTGGAATATATTCAATCATACAAAGGTCACGTGAGTTATAAATATAAGTACCACGCTCATCTTCTTCTACAGGCATATATTCACCTGGACGTGTTTCTTCTACAACATGATATTTCCATCTGCAAGGCTGTGCACATTCACCGTGGTTAGCATCACGATGTGTCATGTAATTACTTAATAAGCATCTTCCTGAATAAGCCATACACATTGCACCATGTACAAAAGCTTCGATCTCAATATCATCTGGAATATTATCATGAATTTCTTTGATTTCTGGGAATGAAAGTTCACGTGCTACAACAATACGTTGTGCACCTAAAGATGCCCAGAATTTAGCTGTATGACTATTTGTGTTGTTAGCTTGAGTAGAAATATGAATTTCCATATTAGGTACTGCTGCTTTAGCAATAGAAAATACACCTGGATCTGCAACGATAATAGCATCTACGCCCATTTCCTCTAGTGATTTAAAGTATTCTGCCATACCTTCAAAATCTTGATTATGCGCAAAGATATTAGCTGTTACATAAACTTGTACACCATGTGCATGTGCAAATGCAATACCTTCTTTCATTTCTTCAGGTGTGAAGTTTTTGGCTTTAGCACGTAAACCATAGCTTCCACCTCCCATATAAACAGCATCAGCACCATAAAGTACAGCTACTTTTAATGATTCTAAGCTCCCTGCGGGAGCTAATAATTCTACACGTTTTTTCTTCATTATAATCTCTCCTATTTTTTATAACTTAGGGCTATACCATCTCCAACAGGTAGTACACTACTTGTAAGTTCCTCTGAATGTGTAATGGTCCATAAAAAGTCTCTCAATCTCATATGGGTCGTACGTTGTCTACGGTCAATTAAATAACGTGATTTTGCTACAGTACCTTTATGCAAAACATTATCAGTAATGAGCAGGCCACCTTTTCTTAATAATCTAATACAGTCAGGTAGGAAATTAATGTATTGCCCTTTAGCGCAGTCCATAAAAATGACATCATACTGCTCACTCGGCAATGTTTTTAATACATCAGCAGCATCACCTTCTATAATTTGAATAACCTCTTCAAGACCTGCTTGTTTTATATTTTTTCTTGCAACACCCAACATATAAGGAAATCTTTCAATCGTTGTAATATGTCCGCCTTCTTCTAAATGTTCACTCATTAACATAGCAGAATACGCAACAGCTGTACCAATTTCCAAAATTTCTTTTGGTTTTTGCATAGTTAAGAGTACTCTCATAAAATCTGCTACCTCTGGCTTAATAATAGGCCATGTCTCTTCTCCATTTGCAATAGCAACCTCTATATCATGAAGTAATCCTTCCGGTGGATTATGAAGTGCACGTATATATTGAACGATATAATCGTAGTTAATTTCACTCATGAGCTTATCCTTTCTAATCATTCTTCCTATGTCAATATAAGATAAAAAATAGTATAATGCAAGCGATATCAAAAAATACCTAGCAAAAAGCTAGGTATTTTTTATACTTCCATTATAATTGGTAAAATCATAGGACTACGTTTTGTTTTTTGCCATACGAACTCTTTAAGATCATCTTTGACAATAGTTTTAATCTGAGACCATTCTACAATGTGTTTTGTCTCACAGCGATCTAATGCCTTACGCACTACTACTTTTGCCGCATCCATAAGATTTTCTGCTTCTCTTACATAAACAAAACCACGAGAAATAATATCTGGTCCAGCCACTACCATACCTGTTTCGCGCTCCAGTGTCATAACAACAATGAGTAAACCATCTTGTGAAAGATGCTTACGATCACGTAAAACGATATTTCCTACATCACCTACACCAAGCCCATCTACAAGCACTTGCCCTGAAGGTACATTACCTGCAATCTTACAGCTTTCACGTGTTAATTCAATAACATCACCTATAGAAGCTATAGTAATATGGTCTTTTGGCATACCCATCTCAACAGCAAGTTCTCCATGTTTTTGAAGATGTCTATACTCACCATGTACTGGTATGAAATACTTAGGTTTTACAAGCGCATGAATAAGTTTAAGTTCTTCTTCTGCGGCATGTCCAGATACGTGTGTATCCTCTTTAATAACTGTAGCACCCTTTTTAGCAAGCTCATTAACTACTTTAGAAACTGTTTTTTCATTACCTGGAATAGGTGTAGAGCTTAAAATAACCACATCTCCCGGTTTAATTTCAAGCTGACGATGTTCTGAAGTTGCCATACGTGATAAAGCTGCCATAGGCTCTCCTTGACTACCTGTCATAATAATAACAATTTGTTCATCATTATAACGCTTTACATCATTTACATCAATAAGTGTATTTTCTGGGATATCTAAATAACCAAGTTCACTTGCTGTCTTTGCAACATTTACCATGCTGCGTCCTATAATAGCTACCTTACGATTAAATTTATAAGCTGCATTTATAATCTGTTGAACGCGGTCTACATTAGAAGCAAAAGTTGCAACCATAATACGTTTGTCTTTTGCTTTATTAAACACATCTTCAAATTTTAATCCAACCATTTTCTCAGATTGTGTAAATCCACTACGACCTACATTTGTACTATCTGCAAGAAGTGCTAATACGCCCTTCTTACCAAGTTCAGCAAGACGATGTAAATCAATACGTCCTCCTCTAATAGGTGTATAGTCTACTTTAAAGTCCCCTGTATGAAGAATGGTCCCCACTGGAGTCCAAATAGAAAGCATAACAGCATCTGCAATACTATGATTAGAACGTATAAATTCTACTTTAAAACTACCACCAAGTTTAATAGTTTCCCCTTGAGATACATTATTTCTTTGTGTCGTTCTAAGTAAGTTATGCTCTTTTAATTTATTCTCTACAAGTCCGATAGTTAATTTTGTTCCGTAGAGAGGAACATTGAGTTCTTGTAACACATAAGGTAACGCACCAATATGGTCCTCATGCCCGTGTGTAAGTACAATCCCCCTTATTTTTTCTGCATTTTTTGTTAAATAAGTTACATCTGGAATAACTAAGTCAATTCCCAGCATCTCGTCTTCCGGGAAAGCTAATCCACAATCGACAACAATAATATCATCTTCATATTCAAAAGCTGTCATATTTTTACCGATTTCTCCTAAACCACCCAGAGGAATGATGCGTAACTTATTTTTAGTTTTTCTGGGCACCAAAACTGCACCTCCATCTATATATTTTTTGAACACGCCTCACAATGTCCATAAAAAGTAACTTTGTGATTTGTGACTTTAAAACGATATTTATCTTGTATATGGGCTTCGATTTCCGC
Organism: Candidatus Niameybacter stercoravium; assembly: GCA_018883975.1. Classification (GTDB taxonomy): domain Bacteria; phylum Bacillota; class Clostridia; order Lachnospirales; family Cellulosilyticaceae; genus Zhenhengia; species Zhenhengia stercoravium. The sequence goes on along the minus strand of JAHLFD010000244.1, from coordinate 600 downwards.
AAGCAAATCATTTTCTACTTCAAAAACTTTATTACATTTTGAGCAGATAAGATGATGGTGGTGATGTTCTTCTTGATGACTTAGTTCATATCGACTACATCCTTCATCAAAATATAATTTATCAATGATACCCATTTCTTCAAAAAGTTGCACAGTACGATAAACTGTAGCAAGACCGATTTCTGGATAACGCTCTTTTACTAATGCATAAAGTTCTTCTGTAGATAAATGCTTATCACAATTTTCAATAAGAACGTCTAAGATTCCTCTACGTTGTGTGGTTAGTTTACAACCTTTTTCTTTAAGTCGTTCTTTAAATGTTGCTGCATTCATTATATTCGCCCCTCTAAAAATTGATTTCCTAAGTACTTTTATTATAAATGTACCTTAGCTCATTGTCAATTGATACTTCCTATCATCTAAACTTCAATGTCATATTCATCGCTTTCCATAAGGGTTAAAGCTACTTTTTGAAGTTCCTCATCATCCTCTACTAATTCATATGTGATTTCGTCTCCATCCTCACTCATTTCTTTTAGGATTGTTGCAACATCTTCTTCATCAGCAACTAATAAATATTTTTGTCCATCTATTGTTGCT
>JAHLFD010000243.1:0-17232 GCA_018883975.1 Candidatus Niameybacter stercoravium | reverse complement strand
GCAGAATACACAGAAGCACCTGCTTCATTTACAATGACATAATGAATAGTTTTTGGAATTTCTTTAAGCATATCTGCTACAAATTTTTCTGTTTCTCTAGAAGCTGTTCCATTTCCAATAGAAAGAAGGTCGATATCATATTTCTCAATTAAAGCTTTCAGTACTTTCTTAGCTTCTTCAGTTTTATTTTGAGGTGCTGTTGGGTAAATAACTGTATTATCTAATTTCTTACCTGTGGCATCAATAACTGCAATTTTACAACCCGTACGGAAGGCTGGGTCGATTCCCATTACAGTATGACCTTTAATAGGCGCTCCCATTAAAAGTTGATAGAGATTTTTGTTAAATACTTCAAGGGCACCATCTTCCGCCTTAAGTGAAAGCTCATTACGAATGTCTCTTTCAATAGCTGGCGCAATAAGACGTTTATAACTATCTTCTAGAGTAGCTGTTAAATAGTCTCTTACAGGGCTATCCTCTTTAATTATTTGCTTATTTAAATAGAGTAAAATTTTCTCTATAGGCGCTTCTACTTTTACAGTAATAATCTTCTCACTTTCCCCACGATTAATAGCAAGTGTTCTATGCCCTGGCATAGACTTAATTTTTTCAGTATAGTCATAGTACATTTTAAAGACTTCTTTTTCATCTTTTTCAGCATCTTTCACTTTAGTGACAATCATACCTTCATTAAAAGTTACTTTACGAATAGCACTTCTAAAGTTGGCTTCTTCACTAATGCCTTCGGCTAAAATATCACTTGCACCTTGAAGTGCTTCTTGTACTGTACTCACACCTTTTTCTTCATTAATATACTCAGCTGCTACCTCTTCTATATTTGCTATTTCCTGCGCTTTAATCAGCTGTGCTAAAGGCTCTAACCCTTTTTCTTTAGCAATAGTTGCACGGGTACGTTTCTTAGCTTTATAAGGAAGGTATAAGTCTTCCACTTCTGTTGCTGTAGTTGCTGTTTCTATTTGCTTTTTAAGTTCCTCAGTAAGTTTACCTTGCTCCTCAATAAGTCTAATAACTTGCTCTTTTCTTGCTTCTAAGTTTTGAAGATACGTATAACGCTCGTGGAATTTACGAAGCACTTCATCATTAAGTCCTCCCGTTACTTCCTTACGATATCTTGCAATAAATGGTATAGTATTGCCTTCTTCTATAAGCCCTATTGTATTTTCAACTTGGCTACGCTTAATTTGTAGTTCTTCTTGTAAGATCTTAATAATATCCATTTTTTTCTCCTTTGTTCCCTTACTTACTTTATACAGTATAGTATCATAAATAAATTTAAAATTCAAAGTCACTCCCATATTTTGTAATAAAAAATATAATTTTACATAATAAAGTTTAAACTTTTAAATTAATTTTATATTTTGTTGAATTTAATATTTTAATCATGTATTATTAGTTTGAATAAACAATATACTTTTACATAACTTTATCTTCTAACGCTTGTTTATTCTACATATAATCTATAAAAAAGGGTGTTGAGGTGAAATCATGAAAAAGAAATTTTTAGCTTTATTGTTATGTGGTGTAATGGCTACATTCTCACTCGCTGGTTGTGCAACTACTCCTACTGAAAATAATGCTCCTGCTACAGAAGAAAGCAAACCTGCCGAAGAGAAGGAAGGAACAGAAGAAGCTAAACCAAGTGCTAGTGATCTAAAAGTTGGGATGGTTACAGATGCTGGTACAATCGATGACAAATCATTCAATCAAGGTACATGGGAAGGTATCCTCCGTGCTGGTGAAGAACTTGGTGTCCAAACAAATTACCTTAAACCAGCTGGTCAAACTGAAGCTGACTACTTAAAAGAAATTGGTAACCTCTATGATACAGGCTATAAATTCATTGTAACTCCTGGTTACAAATTTGAAACTGCTATCTACAAATCACAAACAAAATATGAAGATGCAAAATTCGTTATTCTTGATGGTGCACCACATCCTGGTGATAATGCTTATGATGTAAAAGATAACACTGTTGCAATCTACTTTGCAGAACATCAATCAGGTTTTGTTGCTGGTGTTGCTACTGCTTTAGAACTTAAAGAAGGTGCATTAGGCTTCATCGGTGGTATGGAAATTCCTGCTGTACAAAAATTCAACTGGGGCTTCCAACAAGGTGTAGCCTATGCAAATGCTAACCTTGGCACAAATATGACAATTGAAGAATCAAACGTTGTATACCAAGGCTCATTTGATAACGTACCTGCTGGTCAACAACTTGCAGCTCAAATGTTTGATAAAGGTGTAAAAGCTATCTTCTGTGCTGCTGGTGGTGTTGGTGTTGGTGCAATCAAAGAAGGTGTTGAACGTAACAAACAAGGTAAAGAAGCTTGGATTATTGGTGTAGATACAGACCAATACACTGAAGGTTTCTATGACGCTGATAATACTAAATCTTGTATTTTAACATCAGCTATTAAAAATATCGATAACGCTTCATTTGACATAATTCAAGCTGAACTTAATGGTGAGTTCCCAGGTGGTCAAACATTAACATTTGATATTACAACTGATGGTGTTGGTATTCCTGTAGAAAATCCAAACTTAAGTGATGAAACAATTAAAACTGTTCAAGATGTTGTACAACAAATGAAAGATGGTAAAATTGCAGTTGCTGATAACGTTGAAGGTCTTATTAAATAGTAAATGAAAAGGCGGTTTTACCGCCTTTTTTTTGAATAATACAAAAGGAGGTAGACTATGGATTATGTTATTGAAATGCTAGGTATACGCAAAGAATTTCCTGGAATCGTTGCAAATGATAATATTACACTCCAACTTGCACAAGGAGAAATCCATGCACTACTTGGTGAAAACGGTGCAGGAAAATCTACACTTATGAGTATGCTTTTTGGTATGTATCAACCAGATAGAGGTTCTATTAGACTAAATGGTAAAGAAGTCAAAATTACTAATCCTAACGTTGCAACAGCTCTTGGTATAGGGATGGTGCACCAACACTTTAAATTAGTACATAACTTTACTACAACCGAAAACATCGTTCTTGGAATTGAACCTAAAAAATGCGGAGGACTTATTCTCGATATTGAAAAGGCTGCAAAAAGAGTTGCACAGCTTTCAGAAAAATATGGCCTGAATATTGACCCTTACGCAAAGATTGAAGATATCACTGTTGGTATGCAGCAAAGAGTAGAAATTATGAAAATGCTTTATCGTAACGCTGATATTCTAATCTTTGATGAACCTACTGCTGTTTTAACCCCTCAAGAAATTGAAGATTTAATGGAGATTATGCGTGGTCTTATTAAAGAAGGTAAATCTATCATTATTATTACTCATAAGCTAAAAGAGATTAAAGCTGTAGCAGACCGCTGCACTGTTATTCGTCGTGGTAAATACATAGGTACAGTTAATGTAAAAGAAACAAGTGAAGCTGAAATGGCTAAGATGATGGTAGGCCGTAACGTCTCCTTTAAGGTGGATAAAGTTGATGCTACACCTGGTGAGACCATCTTAAAAGTAGAGAACTTATCTGTTTTAAATAATAAAAAGGTGCTTGGTCTTAAAAACTTCTCTATAGAAGTACGAGCGGGTGAAATTGTTGGAATTGCCGGTGTTGAAGGAAATGGTCAGACTGAACTTGTCGAAGCCATTACTGGACTACGTAAGTCAGAAAGTGGCAAGATCTTTATTCGTGAACAAGATATTACGCATCTTCCTATTCATAAACGTATTGAAAGTGGTATGGCTCATATTCCTGAAGACCGTCAAAAGCGTGGTCTTGTCCTAGACTATACTGTTGAAGAAAATATGATTCTAGAACGCTTTAACAAGCCACCTTTTGCTAAAAATGGCTTACTTAATTATGATGCCATCAGCAAATATGCTCAGAAAATTGTAGATGCCTTTGACGTACGTGCCGGACAAGGTTGCAGTACACCTGCTCGCTCTTTATCTGGTGGTAATCAGCAAAAAGCTATTATTGGGCGTGAGATTGAACTTAATCCCGACCTACTTATTGCTGTTCAGCCTACCCGCGGCCTGGATGTTGGTTCTATTGAATATATTCATAAACGTCTTATTGAGCAACGCGATAAAGGTAAAGCCGTACTCCTTGTTTCCTTAGAGCTTGATGAGATTCTTAATGTATCTGATCGTATTGTTGTTGTTAATAATGGTGAACTCATTGGCACAGTAGATGCTAAGGATACAAACGAAAATGAAATTGGTCTTATGATGGCCGGTGTGAAAGGAGATGTAAAACATGCATAGATATAAGAAGCTTATCGTTTCTCTCATTTCTATCTTTCTAGGCCTTCTTGTTGGAACATTATTTATGATGGTTACAGGCCATAACCCTATTTCTGGTTTTATCTATCTTGTACAAGGTGGTCTTAAAAGTGTGGAACGCGTAGGTAATACTATTGCAACCGCTACACCTCTTATTCTAACAGGTCTTTCTGTAGCCTTTGCCTTTAGAACAGGCCTCTTTAATATTGGTGCACCTGGACAAATGCTCTTTGGTGGTTTTTGTGCAACAGCTGTAGGTCTTACCTTCCCTACTCTACCAGCATTTATTCTTGTACCTGTTATGATCATTACAGGTATGCTTGGTGGTGCTGTATGGGGGATTGTACCTGGACTTTTAAAAGCTAAGTTCAATGTACATGAAGTTGTTTCTTCTATTATGATGAACTGGATTGCTAACTGGGTTGTTTACTATGCTGTTAAAGCACGTTTTACAGGAACTATGGAAACAGAGTCCAAACTTCTTACTCCAAATGCTACCCTTCATGCAGACTGGCTCTCCAACTTATTCCAAGGCTCTTATATTAACTTAGGTATTTTTATTGCTATTATAGCTGTTATCATCATTGCATTTATTCTTAACAAAACCACATTTGGCTACCAACTTAAATCTGTAGGGTTTAACCGTTATGCTGCTGAATATGCAGGGATTTCTGTTAATAAAAATATTATTCTTTCTATGATGATTGCCGGCGGCCTTGCTGGTCTTGCTGGCGTAGCTCAATACGCTGGTAATGCTAACTGTATTCAGTTAGGTGTAATCCCATCTCAAGGTTTTGATGGTATTGCTGTTGCTCTTCTAGGGGCTAATACACCTATTGGCTCACTTCTTGCAGCACTCTTCTTTGGTCTTCTCTATTCAGGTCGTGGCTTTATGACAGCAGCTACTAAAATCCCACCTGAAATTGCAGATACAATCATAGCAACAATTATCTACTTTGCAGCAACTAGCATCCTTATAGAAAGCTGGCTTGACCGCATCATTAAAAAACGCCAGGAAAAGCGCTTAGATGTTAAAACAAATGATCAATTAGAAATTCAGAAGGAGGATGAGTAGATTATGTGGGAAACGCTTGTTCAAATCTTTCCTTACGCCATTGCCTTAACCATTCCTCTATTAATTACGGCTCTTGGCGCTCTTTACTGTGAACGTAGTGGAGTTATTAATATCGGTTTAGATGGTTTTATGATTATTGGTTCTTTCTCCTGCGCTCTTACCATTGTAAGCGTGGAGAAATTCTTCCCTGGAAGCAACTTAGCCGTTTGGCTTGGATTACTTGTATCACTTATAGTAGGTGGCATTTTTTCACTCCTTCATGCTTTTGCAAGTATTAACTTATCTGCTAACCAGGTTATTAGCGGTACTGCTATTAATATGATGGCTGGTTCACTTACACTCTTCTTGGCACGTAACATTACAGGAAGTGGTACAATCCGTGTACAAGGCTTTACTAAATTTGATATGCCTGTACTCTCTCAAATTCCAATTATAGGAGATCTATTCTTTAAGAATACTTATATCACTACATGGGTGGCCTTAGTTATTATCTTATTTACTTGCTATCTCCTTTACAAAACACGTTTTGGCCTTCGTCTTCGTTCTTGTGGTGAAAATCCTCATGCATCAGATGCAGCAGGGATTAACGTATACAAGATGCGCTATATTGGTGTTATTATCTCTGGGGCACTTGGTAGCCTTGGTGGTGCCATTTACCTTGTTACCTTTGCTGGTGAATTCAACGGAACTGTTGGAGGCTTCGGATTCTTAGCTCTTGCTGCACTTATTTTTGGCCAATGGCGCCCTCTTGCTATTCTAGCAGCAACCTTATTCTTCGGTACCGCTTGGACTATTTCTAACGTATCCGATGTACTACCACAGTTTCAGGCTATTCCACCTGTATGCCTTAAAGTATTCCCATACGTTATGACACTTATTGCTTTAGTTGTATTTTCTAAGTCTTCACAAGCCCCTAAAGCTTCAGGAGAACCATTTAGTCACTCTGAACGTTAAATCATATTAATAAGAGGCTACGCTACAATGAATTATACCTTCATCGTAGCGTAGCCTCTTATTAATATGATTTATTACATATTTTCTATACTTACTACATCATAGCCTGCATCATCAATAACTTCTTGTAACTGACTATCTTCTACAGTTGTTTCTACTACTGCATATTTTCCTGCAAGGTTAACTTCTACAGAGCTTACACTATTTAAACCTTCTAATGCTTCTTGTACATGTTTTACACAATGTCCACAGCTCATGCCTTCAATCATTATTTTCTTTTTCATATCTTCTACACTCCTTTATTATTAATATTTTATGCTTTAAATCTTCTTAGTCTTAATGCATTGAGTAATACAGATACAGAGCTAAAGCTCATAGCTGCTGCTGCAATCATAGGATTCATAAGTGGACCGCCAAATATGTGAAGAATACCCATAGCTACTGGAATACCTAACACATTATAAGCAAAGGCCCAGAAAAGATTCTGTTTAATATTTCTAATTGTCGCTTTACTTAACTTAATGGCAGTTGGTACATCCATAAGATCACTTCTCATAAGAACAATATCTGCTGATTCAATAGCTACATCTGTACCTGAACCAATAGCAATCCCTATATCTGCCTGTGCAAGTGCTGGTGCATCATTGATCCCATCACCTACCATAGCCACCTTTCTAGAAGCACTTTGGAGTTTTTTCACTTCATTTGCCTTATCTTCTGGTAACACTTCAGCAAGTACTAAATCAATGCCTACCTGTCTTGCAATAGCTTCAGCTGTTTTTCTATTATCACCTGTAATCATAGCCACTTCAATGCCCATCTCTTGAAGTGTTTTAATAGCTTGCTTACTACTTGGTTTTACAGTATCTGCTACTGCAATAATTCCCCTTAAAATACCTTCTGTCGCAATATACATTGGTGTCTTCCCTTCAGCCGCAAGCTGATCTGAAGCATTTTCAAGATGACTGATAGGAATTTGTCTTTCTACCATAAGCTTTTTATTACCTAATAAAACTTGCTGCCCATCTATTGTAACCTCAATCCCATGGCCTGGAATTGCATTAAAACTTTCAATATTTTTAAAGGCTAAGCCTGCCTCCTGCGCTTCTCTTACAATGGCTTCCCCTAGTGGATGCTCTGAACCTTTCTCAGCACTTGCTGCTAGTATAAGTACTTCTTCCTTACTCATGTCATGAGTTATAACATTCGTTACTCTAGGTTTACCTTCTGTAATTGTTCCTGTTTTATCAAATACAATAGTATTAATCTTATAAGTTGTCTCAAGAGCTTCCCCGCCTTTGATCAGTACACCATGTTCGGCACCTTTTCCCGTACCAACCATAATAGCTGTTGGTGTAGCAAGGCCTAGAGCACAAGGACATGCAATAACTAAAACTGAAATAAAGATAGTTAGAGCAAATACGACGCTTTCACCTGCTATAAGCCAAGCAAGTGTAGCAAGAATAGCAAGTCCAATAACAACAGGTACAAAGTAAGAAGAAATGACGTCTGCAAGTTTAGCAATAGGTGCTTTTGAACCTTGCGCATCTTCTACTAACTTAACAATTTGTGCAAGGGCAGTATCTTTACCTACTTTTGTTGCTCTATAACGTATAAGTCCTGTCTTATTAATACTTGCACCAATAACAGGGCTACTTGGAAATTTCTCTACTGGAATACTTTCTCCTGTAAGCATAGATTCATCTACAGAAGTTGTTCCTTCTACTACTTCACCATCTACAGGTAATTTTTCACCTGGTTTAACAATAATAATATCGCCTACTACAACTTCTTCAAGTGGTACAACGACCTCTTGATTATTACGAATAACAGTAGCTGTTTTTGGAGCAAGTCCCATAAGCTTTTTAATAGCCTGTGAGGTTTTGCCTTTTGATACAGCTTCTAAATATTTACCCAGTGTAATTAAAACTAAAATAACTGCTGCAGATTCAAAATAAAGATGCATAGCATACTCATGGTCCCCACCCGCTATCTTATAAATAGCAAATAGACCGTATACAAAAGCTGCAAGGGTTCCTACAGCAATAAGCGAATCCATATTAGGACTAAGTTCAACTAAATTTTTAAGCCCTACTGAGTAGAACTTATAGCCAATAAGCATAACTGGCACTGTAAGTACTAACTGAATAAGTGCAAAGTTTAAACCATTTGCCATTGGATCTATAATTTCTGGAAGAGGCATTCCCACCATATGTCCCATACTGATAATTAGTAATGGTACTGCAAAAATTAAAGAGAAGATAAAACGTTTTAAAAGCACCTTACTTGGATCTTTTTCCTCCTTCTCCTCTTGCACTTTTCCCTCTGCTACTTTATAACCAGCTTTTTCTACTGCATTTTTAATTTGAGCAGGACTTACCTTGTCTTCATCTATTGTAATCGTTAACTTCTCAGTTGCAAAATTAACGCTGGAGCTTTCTACACCTTCTAATTTACTTGTCACCTTCTCTACACGTGTTGCACATGCTGAGCAAGTCATCCCTTCTATACTGAACGTATATTGCTTGGTATTTTTATGTACCTTATACCCTGCTTTTTCCACAGTCTGTTCTATCTGCTCTTTACTAAGTTTTGACTCATCATACTTAATCATAAGCGTTTCTGTAGCAAAGTTAACGCTTGCTTCTTCTACACCTTCTAATTTCTTTGTTGCCCGCTCTACTCTATTTGCACAAGCAGAACAGGTCATACCTTCTATTTTAAATGTATCTTTCATTTAATCCCTTCCTTTCTTTTATTACTTGTTCATCATCTTCTCAAAAATACTGATAATCTCATCAATTTTTTCATCTGCATTTTCTGTATGACAAGCTTCTTTCACACAGTGATTAAGATGATTTTTAAGAATTAATAAGTTTGCTTTTTTTAAGAGTGAATGCACGGCTAAAATTTGATTAGATATATCCATGCAGTAACGCTCATCTTCTATCATTTTAATAATGCCTTCTGTCTGACCTTTAGCTGTCTTTAAGGCTTGTAGTGCTTTTTTTCTTTCTTCGTTCATATCCTCGCCTCCTATCCTCCCCCACAGGGGGGTGTGTCTTTATATTAAAATATCTTTTATTTTTTGTCAACAAAAAAGACTATTTGCTATAAACATTTTAAATGTCCAAGCAAATAGCCTTTTATTTTTCTAATATTTAAGTTCTTCATCAATCCAGACTTTAGCACCACCTTGGTCTGCCTGGAGCATTTGTACTTGCCAGTTATGTTCCATACCTGCTAAAAAGTCCACCATCTCTTTTCTGAAAGAGACTACATTACGTACTACAGCGATCAAGGTAGGGCCTGCTCCACTTAAAAAAGTTCCCTTTGCCCCACATACTTTAGCCTGGTTAAGGATCTTTTTCATGTTTGGTATAAGTCCTTCTCTATAAGGTTCATGAAATCTATCTTCCATAGCCATACCTAAGTTTTCTACATCCCCAGTAATCATAGAAGCTGCTAGAAGCGCTGCTCTTGATGCATTAAATACACCATCTTTAAGCGGAATAAACTTAGGAAGTGCTGCTCTTGCCTTTTCTGTAGATAGGGTAAAATCAGGAATCATAACTGCAAAATGTAAGTTCTGGGCAACATGCACCTTAACATATTTCATATCTTCGTCATTCATAGCACCTATGGTCATACCTCCAAGTATGGCAGGTGTAGTATTATCTGGATGCCCTTCAAGCTGAGCAGCCATCTGAACCAGTTCCTCCTTTGAGAAGAAACTATGACTTAATGCATTGGCAATATGAAGTCCTGCTACAATACATGCCGCACTGCTTCCAAGCCCCCTAGTATGTGGGATATGATCTTGTTGAATAATACGAATACCTGGAACAGGTTTATCAATCACCTCATAGAAATGGCAAATACTCTTATAAATTAAATTGCTTGCATCAGTTGGAATATCTGGGCTGCCTTCTTGAATAATAATTTCTAAACCTTCTTCTATCTCTTCAGCATAGGTGATATTGTACATTTGAAGTGCCATACCTATACTATCAAAACCTGGCCCCATATTAGCTGTTGTCGCTGGAACTTTAACTTTAATCATTCCTTTATCCCCTTTACTCATCTTCTTTTAATCTTCTATCAGACGCGTGTAGGTCACAAAGTAGTCTTTTATTATGCTCTATCTATTTTCCCTTTAACGACAGAGAAAACTTCATCTATCATAGTATTCATATCTTTTGTACCATCTAACATAAGGGTATTGTCTTTCCCTTCTGCGTGAATCATTCTATAAGCCTCTTCCACTTTTTTGTGGAACTCATAGCCTTCTAGATCTAAACGATTAATATCATCTACACCTTGTTTTCTTTCCATACTCACTTCAACAGGTATATCTATAATAATGTTTAAGTCTGGGTACACACCATTACATACAAAATCATTGAGCTCACGCACTGTATCTATACCAAGTCCTCTTGCATAACCTTGATATACAAGGGAGCTAATATAAAATCTATCTGTAATTACAATTTTTCCTGCCTCTAATGCTGGGATAACTTTACTTACTAAATGCTCTCTTCTTGCAGAAAGATAAAGTAACAACTCCGTTCTTGCATCTACAGGGAAATTCATGATATTTTCTCTAATTGCTTCTGCAGAAGGAATGCCTCCTGGTTCTCTTGTTACAACTACTTCATACCCTAAAGCTTCAAGCCTTTCTTTCACTACTTTAGCCGTAGTTGTTTTACCAGTAGCTTCCCCACCTTCTAATGCTATAAATATACCTTTCGCCACACTTAGGTCCTCCTCTAGTTCATCCACTTATCATCTATTTCTTCTACTATATTTCTAAGTAGAACTTCTCTGCCTATTATAAGGCAACTGTCTGTAATCCGCAAATTTAATCTACAACCTTTATATGGGAAACGCTATACCTTCAATAAAATCTTAGTAAAAATAAGGCAGTGGATAAAGGAATAGTCTTGTACTTTCCTTCTTTCCACTGCCTACTGCTAACCCCTTAATCTACAAGTTGGAAAGCATCATGAATTGCATTCATTGCTTTATGCATATCTTTTTTATCAATAAGGATAGAAATTTTAATTTCAGATGTTGAAATCATATGTATATTAATATTTGAATCATACATTGCTTCGAACATTTTTGAAGCAACCCCTGCATTAGCTACCATGCCAGCACCTACAACAGATACTTTAGCTAAGTTTTCATTATAATCTACGTCTGTAAGTCCCCATCTATCCATATGTGTAGCAACAATCTCTTTTACATCAGCAAGTGCTGTATCCGCTACTGTAAAAGAAATATCTTTCATGCCATCACGACCAATTGATTGAAGAATAATATCTACATTTATGCCTTTTTTTGCAAGTGTCGCGAAGATATCAAAAGCTTTACCTGGTGTATCCTCTATCCCAATAAGAGATACACGTGCAATTTCATCATCCCCTGCTATACCACTGATTAACATTCTTTCCATTTTACAAACCTCCTTAACAACTGTTCCTTCTGCTCTACTTAAACTTGATCTTACTACTAACTCTACATTGTACTTTTTAGCAAGTTCTACTGAACGGTTATGAAGCACACGTGCTCCAAGAGATGCCAGTTCTAACATCTCATCATATGTAATCTCATCCATTTTTCTTGCATTTTTTACAACACGAGGGTCTGCTGTATAAACGCCTTCTACGTCTGTATAAATCTCACATTTATCTGCATGTAATGCTGCTGCAATAGCTACTGCTGTTGTATCAGAGCCACCACGGCCAAGTGTAGTAATATCATCAAAACGGTTCATCCCTTGGAATCCCGTTACAAGTACAATATTTTTTCTATCTAACTCACGTCTAATACGGTCTGGTTTAATCTTTTTAAGACGTGCATTCATATAAGCTGATGTAGTCCTCATACCTACTTGATAGGCATTAAGTGAAATAGCTGGAAGACCAAGTTCTGATAAAGCCATAGCCATTAAAGCTACAGACTGTTGTTCCCCTGTTGAAAGTAGCATATCCATCTCTCTCTTAGTCGGCTTACTGCTAATTTCCTTAGCCTTAGCAATTAAATCGTCTGTTGTATCCCCTTGAGCTGAAAGTACAACAACGACTTCATTTCCTTCTTTATATGTTTCAGCAATCCTTTGTGCTACGTTAAAGATTCTTTCCGCATTTGCCACAGAGCTACCACCGAATTTTTGTACGATTAACACGTAATCTCCTCCTTCACATGGGTATAATCTCATTTCGAGTTACCCCATTATATCACCCTTGTTAAACAAAAAACAATATTTTTTGTAGAATTTTTTGTACTAATGTATTATTTTCTTTTCAAAAAATGTTCCATTAATTCATAACCCTTGCCGATGAAATTTCCCTTTTCCTTTGCATAGGTTTCATTATAAAGCTTTTTGTCATTTTCAATTTTTCTACATGTTGAATCGTAAATCATATAAGGAACAGGATCTCCTGTGTGCGTCCTTAATCTAACTGGCGTAGGATGGTCTGGTAAAACTAAAAGTTTATAATCCTCACCCGCATTTTCTAAAGCCTGTGTAATAGGTCCGATAATTTTATTATCAATCTGCTCAATAGCTAAAATCTTATTATCCATTTCCCCGCGGTGTCCACACTCATCAGGGCCTTCTAGATGAATATAAATAAAGTCATAGTCCTCTTCTAATAATGCTTTAATGGCAGCATCTGCCTTCCCTTTATAATTAGTATGCATATTCCCAGTAGCGCCCTCTACATTAATAGAATGCATCCCTGCTCCTATGCCAATACCTTTTATAAGATCTACTGCTGAGATAACTGCTCCTTGTACACCATACTTTTTATTAAACTCAGGTAGATGCGGTTTACTTCCTTCGCCCCAAATCCAAATACTATTAGCTGGCTTAAGGCCTCTAGCTCTTCGTTTCTCATTAACAGGATGATGATTAAGCAGGTCGTAACTGGCTTTCATCATCTCCCATATTTCATTGCTGTGGTCTCCCTGTGGTTTATAATGGCCAATTTCCTGCTCTAAAATATCATGAGGAGGTGTAAGTTTAACCTTGGTACTACCTTCTTCCCATACTAAAAGATGTCTATAACTAATCCCTGGGTAAAAAGACTTTACTTGGTCTCCAAAAGCTTCTTGCACTGCTTTAATAAGTATGCTTGCTTCCTCTGTAGTAATTTCATCGCTACTATGGTCCAAGATTTTCTTCTCTTCATAGGATGCTTCTTCACTTAAAGTCACTAAATTGGTTCTAAAGGTTACATCACTCTCTTTTAGCGTAACCCCCATACTTAAAGCTTCTAATGGGCTACGTCCAAAGTAATACTTCCTAGGGTCATATCCTAATACAGCTAAATTAGCTGTATCACTTCCTTTAGCACAGCCCTCTGGTATAGTATTTACAAGCCCCACTTCACTGTATGGCATTAGGACATCCATATAAGGCGTATGTGCATACTCTAGTGGTGACTTATACCCTAAATCTGCTAACCTTTCATCAGCCATTCCATCAGCTAATACCACAACATATTTCATTTTATCTAACCTCTATTTCTCTATACAAATTTTACTGATTACCTCTACATCTTTAAGCTTATTTAACTTTTCTTGTAAGGATTTTAATGTTTCACATGCAGTAATAAAGGCGTATTCATTTGGAGCAAGTGTAGCTACAGGCTCTGTATCTTTAAAGACTTCTTCTACTATAGTTTTAATATAGATTGGTTCTCCTTTTAATCTTATAAAATACCTAGCATGCTCATTTTCATTACTTTGAAGCTCTAGCTTTTCTCTACTCCAAAAGCACATAATATTCGTATCTTTATGTTTTGCAGCATCTATAATATCTGCTACAACAGCGCTGGCTGTCGGAAGCTTACCAGCACCTCTTCCATAAAACATCACATCTCCAACCATATTGCCTTTTACAAGTACTGCATTAAACACATCACTGACAGGCGCTAATGGGTGATGATTTGGAATCATCATTGGTTTAACACTTGCATAAATACCATCTGCTTCCCTTTTGCAGCTTGCAAGAAGTTTAATACTATAGCCCATATGACTTGCATATTCCATATCTTCTTTTTTTATCTTTGTAATACCTTGTGTATCAATATCTTTATAATCTACGTATTCACCTAATGCTAGCGAAGCTAAAATGGCTATCTTACGGCATGCATCATGTCCTTCTACATCAGCTTCTGGATTTTTCTCTGCATAGCCTAGTTCCTGTGCTTCTTTAAGCACATCTTCAAAAGTTCTCCCCTCTACCTTCATCTTAGTTAGAATAAAGTTAGTTGTACCATTTAATATACCTGTGATTTCATAAATCTCATCAGCAGTAAGTGCGCTGTTGAGAGGTCTAATGATAGGGATACCACCACCTACACTCGCTTCAAATAGGAAATTACAATGATTTTCTTTTGCTATCTCTAAAAGTTCTGGCCCATATGCTGCTACAAGCTCTTTATTAGAGGTGACAACACTCTTGCCTTTTTCTAAGGCGCTTCTTACAAAGTCATACGCAGGGTGGGTACCCCCCATAGCTTCAGCTATAATATCAACTTCTTCATCACTTAAAATAACATTAATATCCTTTACAAATTTTTCTTTAAACGGACTGTCACCAAAATCTCTTAAGTCTAAAATATATTTGACCTCAAGTGGTGTAGCTGCTTTTTTTGCAATACTTTCTGCATTAGTCATTAATACCTCGACTACACCTGATCCAACTGTACCATACCCTAAAACTGCTATTTTCATTTATTACTCCTCCTTATTATTCCCTTGCTAATAGTTTTACACTTTGAACGCCTTTTACTCCTTGTAAACGCTCAATAAGTTCCCCTTCACCTATTTTCATATTTTGAGTTTGCATACAAATATTAATAAGTGCAATGCCATTCATAGGAATCATCTGATTAATGGTTAATACATTAGCCCCCAAATCTGCAATGTCATTTAATAAATCAGATAATCTACCTGCTTCATCCTTTAATTTAATGAGAATGGTGATGGTCTGCCCCCTACCTTTTTCATAAAAAGGCATAATAGAATCTTTATATTTATAAAAAGAACTTCTGCTAATCCCTACCCTTTCAGTAGCTTCTTGAACAGTTAACATCTTCTCTGTTTCAAGTAAGCTTTTAACTTCCATTACTTTTAAAAATACTTCAGGTAAAACCTCTTTATCAATAATGTAAAACTGCTTGTTTTGTTTCATTGTATTCTCCTTGTTCGCATATGGTGAACATCTGTTTTCAATATAAAGACTATAGCATAATAGTCTGGTTTTTTCAATATTTTTTATTCATTTATACACATAAAAAATTCTCCACAATAAGATGAATCCTTATTTATGGAGAATTTTTAGATACCTAAGATCAATCTTTCTGATGAATCCAAACAAGATACGCATTCATAAAACGGTCGATGTCACCATCCATTACAGCTCCAGTATTTCCTGTCTCTTCACTTGTACGATGGTCTTTAACCATATTATAAGGATGGAATACATAAGAACGAATTTGACTTCCCCAGCCGATATCTTTCTTTTCGCCACGGATCCCTTCAAGTGTTGCCATACGCTCTTCTTCTTGTTTTTCAAAAAGCTTAGCTTTAAGCATTTGCATAGCTTTTTCACGGTTCTGAATCTGAGAACGTTCATTTTGACACTGAACAACTACACCTGTTGGTAAGTGTGTAATACGAACAGCTGAATCTGTTGTATTGATATGCTGCCCACCAGCACCTGTAGCACGGTAAGTATCAATACGTAAATCTTCTGTTTTAATTTCAATTTCAATTTCATCTGTAATCTCTGGGATAACATCGCAAGATGCGAAGGATGTATGACGTCTGCCAGATGAATCGAATGGTGAAATACGTACAAGACGGTGAATACCTTTTTCTGCTTTAAGGTAACCATAGACATTTTCACCGTTAATTTGAATCGTTACAGACTTAACCCCTGCTTCATCACCTTCTAAGTAATCTAAAAGCTGTACTTTAAAACCTTTTTTATCCGCCCATCTTGTATACATACGGTAAAGCATACTTACCCAGTCACAAGCTTCTGTACCACCGGCACCGGCATGTAGTGATAAGATAGCATTATTTGTATCATAATCACCATCAAGTAATGTAGCAATTCTCATTTCTTCATAACCATTCATAAAATCAGTTGCTTCACTTTGTGCTTCTTCAGCCAGCTCTGCATCTTCTTCTTCATTAGCCATTTCAATAAGTGTCATAACATCTTCATAACTTGTACAAAGTCTTTCGTACTTTTCTACTGTTTCTTTATATCCTTTAAGCTTCTGAAGCACTTTCTGAGCGTGCTCCATATCACTCCAAAATTCTGCTGATGCTGAAATCTCTTCTAACTCTGCTATATCTTCTTTATGTTTAGCAATGTCAAAGAGAGTTCCCCATTTCCATTAATTTTGCATTATACGGCTCTAAAGATAGCCTTAGTTGATCTAACTCTAACACAATATCACTCCTTTTGTTTCTTTATATCTTATTATCTATTGCTCATGCAGCTTATAAAACAAGTACAAGCGTGCCAAGTGTAATAAGCCCTGTTCCTATCAAAGTTTTTATAGAAAGAGGTTCTTTAAGTACTGTAACCGAAAAAATAAATACGAAAACAATACTTAATTTATCAAGAGGTACAACTTTTGATACCTCACCTATTTGAATCGCCTTATAATAGAATAACCAAGACGCACCTGTTGCAATCCCAGATAAAATAAGAAAAATCCAATTAGTCCTTGTTAACTGGGTAATACCTCCTGCTGTTTTAGTCACACCTACTACAATCCATGCCATCACTAAAACAACCATAGTACGAATAGCTGTTGCTAAATTAGAATTGACATTGTCCATTCCTATCTTTGCTAAAATACTTGTAAGTGCTGCAAATACAGCTGATAATAATCCATAAA